>JAJYMZ010000115.1:807-7029 GCA_021786615.1 Acidobacteriota bacterium | reverse complement strand
CGCAATTGATGCCCGCTGACTGGAGCGTCTGGATGAAACTTTCTTTGTCGGGGCACTTCAAATAGGCGTCCATGGCCGTCACTTTTTTCGCCTGGATCATGTCCATCAGCACGTCGTTCATGAGCCGCTGGCCATAGGCCCGGCCCACCTGCATGGCGCTGGGGATCTGGAAGATCTTGCCCTCGCGCATGAGGTTCGAGATGGCCGGCGTGATGAACAGGCTTTCCAGGGCCGCCACCCGGCCTCCTCCGATCTTCTTCAACAGGATCTGGGAAATGACGGCTTTGAGGGCGTCCGCCATCATCACCCGGATCTGCTGCTGGCGGTCCGCGGGGAACTGGTCCACGATGCGGTCAATGGTGCCCACGGCGCTGGAGGTGTGCAGGGTGCCGAAGACCAGGTGTCCCGTGACGGCGGTTTCAAGGGCGATGGCGATGGTCTCCAGGTCGCGCATCTCGCCCACCAGCACGATGTCGGGATCCTCGCGCAGGGCGGCCCGCAGGCCACTCTTGAAACTCTCGGTGTGGGTGTGGACTTCCCGCTGGTTGATGAGGCATTTCTTGCGGGGATGCACGAACTCGATGGGATCCTCGATGGTGACGATGTGATCCATGCGCTGCTGGTTGGCGAGATCAATGATGGCCGCCAGGGTAGTGGATTTTCCGCTGCCAGTCGGGCCTGTCACGAGTACCAGGCCTTTGGCCAGCAAGGCCAGCTGGCGGATGGGTTCCGGCAGGCCGAGTTGGTCGGGGTCCGGGATTTCATTGGGGATCACGCGGGCCACGAAGCCCGGTCCCACGCGATCCTGGAAGAAATTCACGCGAAGCCGGCATCCGCCCATATCAAAGGCGAAGGCGAAATCGGCATCACCCCGGGCCTGGAATTTGCCCCAGGCATCCGGCGTGGCCAAGGAATGCATGAGATCCATCAACTGAGTTTTGCTGAAGGGGCCGGTTTCCTTGAAATCCTGCATCTCCCCGTTGATGCGGAAGATGGGAGTCTCGTCGCAGGTGCAATGGATGTCCGATCCCTTGCGTTCCAGCAGGGCCGTGAAGAGCACCAGGGCCATGGGATGCAGTTCCCGCGGACCCGCTGGCCCTGCGAAAATGGATTGCACGGCGGGAGATGGGTGCGAAGGGGCATCCGGAGACTGGCCCGGCATAGGTCCCTGGGCAACGGGGGGGGTGGGCGCTGGAGTGGGCGGAGGAATCAGCTCCAGAGCGATGGCAGGAGCCGCGGGCAGCACCGCGATGCCAGGAGAAGACGGCGAATTTCGTCCAGGCTCATCATCCACGAATTTGATGTCCTGGATTCCGCCGTTGGGTGATAGGCCATCCTTGGGCTCAGCCCTCAGGCGGTTGCCGATGGCGCTGCGCTCCATGGCGATGCGGTAGTTGACGCCCCCTTGCAGGTACTCGAAGGTGATCCGCCCATGCTGGGACCAGGTGCCCTGGTGCTGCGGAGGGATCACTTCCTGGGTGACGTGTTCCAACATCGTGGGAGGGAGCGCCTGGGCCAGCAGGGGCATATTGTCACCGCCACTGAATTCCAGAAAGGGCGGCTGATTCGGCTCGATGCGCAGCGAGCGGGCGCCTTTGGTCACGATCTGCTGTAGAAGCTTGTCCAGCTGAGCCATGAGGGTCCTTTGACGGAGGAGGGGATGCAGCATTCTTACATGGGCGCCGTCCGCATGGGCCTGGGGGAATGAAGTCCGCAGGATTTCAAAGCAGCAGGCCCAAGCGGCATCAACGGCATACGGTCACAAATGACCTGAATCCTCCAGGTTCTTTTGGCACTGCCCCTCACGGTCGCTAAACTGGAGATTCGGCCCCGGGTGCAGGATCCGCCCTTTCGATTCCATCGGTGCCTCATTCGGAGTGAGCATGAACATCCATGAGTTCCAGGCCAAAGAACTGCTTCGGCAATACAAAGTGGCCACGCCGGACGGCCGGGTCGCCACCGATGCCGAAGATGCGCGTCAAATCACCAAGGCTTACGGCGGCAAGAGCGTCGTGAAGGCGCAGATCCACGCCGGTGGCCGGGGCAAGGGCGGCGGCGTGAAATTCGCCACGGATCCCGACAAGGCCGCGGAATTGTTCAAGCAGATGCTGGGCATGAACCTGGTCACCAAACAGACCGGAGCCGAGGGCCGGAGGGTCTACACCGTCTTCATCAGCGATCCCGTGGACATTGACCGGGAACTCTACTTGAGCTTCCTGGTGGACCGCGCCAGCTCGCGCATCACCATCCTGGCCTCAACCGAAGGCGGTGTGGAGATCGAGGAGGTAGCCGAAAAAACCCCTGAGAAAATTGTGCGCGTAGCCATTGATCCAGCGATTGGCCTTTCGGCCTTCCAGGCCCGGGAAGTGGCCTTCGCGCTGAAGCTCGAGGGCGATGCATTCAAGAAGGGCGTCATCTTTTTGCAGAACATGTATCGCCTTTTCGTCGAGAAAGATTGTTCCATGATCGAGGTGAATCCCCTGGTGGTCACCAAGACCGGCGATGTCATCGCCCTGGACGCCAAGATGGGTTTCGATGACAACGCCCTCTTCCGCCACCCGGACATCCTGGCCTTCCGCGACCTGCACGAAGAGGCGCCTGAGGAAACCGAAGCCTCCAAATTCAACCTGAATTTCATCAAGCTCGACGGCACCATCGGCTGCATGGTGAACGGCGCGGGCCTGGCCATGGGCACCATGGACATCATCAAGTACCACGGCGGCTCCCCCGCCAATTTCCTGGATGTCGGGGGCAGCGCCACCGAAGACGCCGTGATGAACGCTTTCCGCATCATCCTGCAGGACAAGGCCGTGAAGGGCGTGATGGTCAACATCTTCGGCGGCATCATGCGCTGCGACATCGTGGCCGGCGGCATCGTGAAGGCCGCGAAGGAGATCGGCATCAAGGTGCCCGTGGTGGTCCGCCTTGAAGGCACCAACGTGGAAGAAGGCAAAAAGATCCTTGCCGATAGCGGCCTGAACCTGATCGTGGCCGAGGGCCTCGAAGACGCCGCGAAAAAGATCGTCGCGGCGACTAAGTAATCATCCGTGAGCGGAGACCTGAAATCCCAGTACGACGCCCTGTACCAGGAGTACCAGGACGTCATGTACAAGGGCGCCTGGCGGTTGGGGTGGAGCTTCTTCTTCGTGCTGGTGGGGCTGCTGCCGATGATGTATATCTTCATCTGGCTCGCGGGACCCCGCACCTGGGAACACACGTTGTTCCATGAGCCCAAGATCATGTGGATCGCGGCGCCGCTGAACCTCGGCATCGTCGTGTTTCTGCTCTCCCGGCTGTACCGGAGAAACCTGGAGCTGGACGCCACCAAGCAGGCCTACCTCGCCAGGTTGCGGGCTCTCAAAACCCAGCTGCCATCCGAACCCAAGCCAGTCTCAAACCCGGTCCATGAGCGGGATTGGGATACCTTTCAGGATGATGGCAACGCCTAGTCTCAAGTCTCAAGTCTCAAGTCCCAAGTCTCAAGTCCCAAGTCCCAAGTCCCAAGTCCCAAGTCCCAAGTCTCAAGTCTCAAGTCTCAAGTCTCAAGTCTCAAGTCCCAAGTCTCAAGTCCCAAGTCCCAAGTCTCAAGTCTCATTCTTCAGCGGAGTCATCCATGGCAGTTCTCGTTGGCAATCACACCAAACTGATCGTGCAAGGCATCACGGGGCGCGAAGGGCTCTTCCACGCTACGGGCTGCCGAGATTACGGCACCAATGTGGTGGGCGGCGTCACCCCAGGCAAGGGCGGCACCGTGATCGAGGGATTTCCAGTCTTCAATACCGTGCGGGACGCGGTTGAGAAAACCGGCGCCAACGCGACGATGATTTTCGTTCCTCCCAGCGGCGCGGCCGACGCCATCCTTGAAGCACTCAGCGCGGGCATCGCGCTCATCGTCTGCATCACCGAAGGCATTCCCGTGCTGGACATGATGAAAGTGAAGCGGGTGCTTCCGGATTATCCGGGCAGCCGGCTCATCGGCCCCAACTGCCCGGGCGTCATCACGCCGGGCCAGGCCAAGATCGGCATCATGCCGGGCCGCATCCATCTGGCGGGAAACGTTGGCGTGGTCAGCCGCTCCGGGACGCTCACCTATGAGGCCGTGGGGCAGCTCACGGCGCTGGGCATCGGCCAGTCCACCTGCATCGGCATCGGCGGCGATCCCATCAATGGCACCAGCCACATTGATGCGCTCAAGCTTTTCAACGATGACCCGGACACCCATGCGGTCGTCATGATCGGCGAGATCGGCGGTAACGCCGAAGAAGATGCCGCCGCCTGGGTGAAGGCCCACATGAAGAAGCCCGTGGTGGCCTTCATCGCGGGCCAGACCGCCCCTCCCGGCCGGCGCATGGGCCACGCGGGCGCCATCATCAGCGGCGGCCACGGGACGGCCGCCGAAAAGATGAAAGCCCTTGAAGCCGCCGGCATCACGGTGGTCCAAAGCCCCGCGGACATGGGCAATGCCATGGCGAAATGTTTGGGCGTGAATGTTTGAAACCGCGAAAGACGCGAAAGTCCGCGAAAAAAATGGTTTTTTGGGATGTTCGTTTGAAGCCCAACAGCAGACGGCAACCCCCAATCGCCACTCGAAAATCGTCAATCGAAAATTTCAATGGGGTCTGAATGCTCATCTCCCGTGAAATGGTCCTGCAACAAGACATCGGGCTGAACGCCACGCTGTTCGGCGGCGGCATGATGGCGCGCATGGACAAGGCCGCGGGCATTTGCGCGGGGCTGGTGAGCCACAACCGCGTCTTCGTGACCCTCAAGGTCTCCGAACTGCTTTTCCACAGTCCCGTCCGGGCCGGGGAGATCATCGAGTTCTACGCCACGGTGACCCGGGCGGGGAACACATCCATAACTGTTCAGCTCGAAGTCCAGGTCTACAGCCCCCTCAGCAACGCCCGGCGGGATGTCACCAGCGGCGAGTTCGTGATGGTGGCCACCGACGACAACAGCCGCCCCGAGCCCATCCTCTGGAAGCCGGACATGCTCAAGGAAGCCGCGGCGGATTCCGTGGCCGTGGCGCCACCCAGGCGGGGCAAGGCCCGCCAGCAGTCGAATAGTTAAGGAACGATGGAGACCGCGGCCTTCTCAACTTTTCAACTTCTTGACTCTTCGACTTTTCAACTCCTGTATCAGGCGCCGACGCGTTAAAAAAGTTGAAAAGTTATAAGTCGAAGAGTCAAAAGCAGAAACGTAAGATTGAGCGCTCACTTCCGCGCGAAGGCTTCCAGAATCCGCTGCATGGCATCCCGCTCGGGGCCCTTGGATTCAGCCTCGACCACTTTCTGCAACGCCCAGCGGGCTTCGGGTGTGCCGATATCTTGAAGAGCCTTGGCAGCGCCAATGCGGATATCAAATGACTCGCTGCTGGTCCCGAAAAAGGTTTTCTTTTTCTTGAGCAATTCGGCCAGCGCCGGCAGGACGGAGGGCGCCCCGATGTCGCCCAGGGTCTCCAGAGCCTTGAGCCTCAAGCGTTCATGGGCGCGGCGATCCTCGGCCAATTCCAGGACTGCCGTCGCGCTGGAGGCCATCTTCACCTGCCCCAAGGCGAAGAGCACTTCGAATTTCGTGTCCGGGTCGGTTTCTTTCAGGATGCCCAGCAGGTGGGATTCCGCGGCAGGACCCCCCAGTTTCCACAGGGCCCGCACCGCGGCCCGCCTCACTCGGCCGTCCTTGTGGCGGAGCAGGGGAATCACGTCCGGCAAAGCATCTGCATCTCCAATATCGCTCAAGAGATTCAGCGCGTTTCTCACCAGGAACCAGGTCTCGGAACCCAGAGCCTCCTGCACGGCTTCCGTGGCGGAGGGCCCAAGGACCCGCAGGGCCTCGATCAAGCGCCCCCGCCGCTGCCGCTCGGTCTCCTCGCCCAGCTTATCCATGAGAAAAACCGCCGCTGGTGGCCCAAGCCACTCCAGGAAGGGCAGGATCTCCGTTCCCATCTGGTCCTTGTCCACTTCAAAGAGCGCCTGGAAGATGCGGTCCACGCAATCAGCGCGCACCAGGCGCAGCTTCAAGCGATCCAGACCTTCCTGGCGCCATTCCTGGATTTCCTCATGGATGCCGCAGAGGTCCTGCAATTCCATCATGCAGGCATGGGCGGACCCAAGCTCGCCGCGGAGCACCAGGGCCCCGAGGATCGCGCTCAGGGCGTCGGTGGCGGCCTGGTGGATTGGCGCCGAGGATTCCACGGCGAAATGCGCTTCGAGCTTTTGAGTG
>JAJYMZ010000115.1:0-797 GCA_021786615.1 Acidobacteriota bacterium | reverse complement strand
AGCTTTTGGATGAGGGGGCCCTCCGCGCCAGGGGGCAGACCCGGCTCGCGCATCCAATGGGAAACACCCGCCAAGGTCTGGGTGGCGGCAAGCCTCAGAACCTGATCATCCACCGTCAAGGTTTCCAGTACGCGATCGAGGATGCGCTGGAAGGCCTCGGTGCGTTCCTGGTCCAGCAATTCACGCAGGAAGGCCAGCCGCTGCTCCAGGGTCAAGGTCCAGAGTTGCTGGCCTTCCAATGCCTTGACCACCTTGGCTTCAAGCGTCAGGCCCTCCCAGTCCAGGCGGCGGAGGAGCGACTCGGCGAGGTTGCCGTCATAACCCAATTGCCGCATGTGGATGGCCAGGGCCCGGAGCATGGCCTCCCGTTCGGGCAGGGGGCGCAGCACATCCTGAAGAGGACCCTGCAGGTGATTCCATGAATGCCCCTGGCTCAGCAGCGTCGTGGTGGCCACCGAGAGGATTTCCGGGGCCAACTCCTTGATGCCCAGAGCCAAGCCTTCGGGTTCCCCAGGCAAGGTGGCCATACCCGCGATCAAGCTTAATTGGGATTCTGGTGGCAGGCTCAACAGCACCTGCCTGAGCACGCTCAGCTGGCTTGGGGAAGGCATGCCTTCCCCGAGCCCCAGCTGGTAGCCCATGGCGCCGAGATTGCCCAGGTAGGCCGGCTGCAAGGTGGCCAGGGCCAGGCCTTCGCCCGCGGCCATTGCGCCAAGGATCTCCCCGAAGGCATCCCGTACGATGCCCATCAATTGCTCAGGGGGACCCAGCAGCATGGACAGTTCAAGGGCTTCGGC
>JAJYMZ010000182.1 GCA_021786615.1 Acidobacteriota bacterium | reverse complement strand
ATCCAGCACCTTCTCGCGCTTGGTGTAACTAAACCCCCCGAAGGCCAAAGCCAATACCCCAAACACGATCAGAACGATGCCGATGAGCTTCATGAAAGACCCTCCAGCAGATGGAGGAGCAAATCTGATGCCAGGTGGCTTTCACTATGGAGAAGCCATTGTTTTTGCGGGCCTGGAGTCACCAAGACTGGTGCTGGGGGGCCAGACACGTCCCTCGTCCGGAGGTCCTGGGATCGCCGGATGATCCAGATCGTGGGCGCCTGCCGATGGACTCTCATTCAGTTTGAAGCAATAGCACCTTCATTTTGATAGAACATTTCGTCCAACTCGGAGGTCGGTTGATTTCATACCGATGAAATTTCTATTGTCTTTTCAATGAGTTAGCGGCTAAACGAAATCCGGCGCGAAAACTGCTCCAACCTCCAGGTAAATCAGCGGAGTCGAATAGCGACAACGAGGTTGGCAAGTCAAAGCATCAGGTGAGAGGGCATTTCAGCCTGGTTCCCACATACACCGCAAAGGTGCCGCACCGATCACCTGCAACTGTCCAAGGGAGGGAATGATGAATTGGAATCAATTTGAAGGGCATTGGCACCAGCGCGCAGGTCTGGTCAAAGTGCACTGGGCCAAACTCACAGACGACGATCTGCGAAATGTGGCGGGACGTAGAGATCGTCTGATCGGCAAGATCCAGGAACACTACGGGATACTCCAGGACGAAGCCGAGAAGCAGATTGACGAATGGATCGCGAGGTTTAAGCCCAATCATCGCGAAAAGGCCTAGCAACTCCTGTGCGGCCATGGATTCGATTCAGGTGGCGGCCCGGGAGCTGCTCGGGCAATGGAACAAGGCGCTTTCTGTCCTCAACACTCACCAGCAGCTTGAACAAGGTCTCCCATGAGCGATGCTACCCATATAGAAACCACGACAAAGCGTTTTTCGGCCATGGACTATGAAGGCCATTGGAAAGCCGATGGCAGCGCCGGTGACTTGGCGCCGAAATGGGCGAAACACCGTACGGAGATGGCTGGCGAATTCCCCTCCGCTTTCCGGGGGACGAAGGATCCTTTCGCGCTCCAAATCGCAGCATTCGTGGAGAAGCTCGACAAGCTACGTCCTGAAAAGGATGGCCCAGCCTATCTAGGCGGCAGCGGGGCTCTTGCCTACACCTATCCGGAGGTCAAGAATGTCGAGATCAGCCAGGCGATGGGTGATCTCGAAGCGGTGCTCGACGACGTGGTGAAGCTGTTTCATGGGGCGCCAAACTGGGCCAGCCCATTGACCATGTGCAACGTCAATCCGCAAGGCAATACCGCGGCGATCATTGCTTCAATGCTGTCGCAAGTTTTCGCTGCCAACATTCTGGAAGGTGAATACGCCTGGAATGTGCATCGCGCCGAACTCGAAACGGCCGGCATGATCGGCAACCTCTTCGGATGGGATCCACTGAGCACAGGCGCCATCTACACCTATGGCGGGGGTGGCTGCTGGACCTACGGCCTCAAGTACGGCTTGACGCGTGTTCTACCCGATTCACGGCGGAAGGGCGTGCGCATGGATGCCAAAGTCATCTGCTCGCAGCAGGCTCACTTTGTCCAGCAAAATGCCACCGATTGGATGGGGCTGGGCATGGACAATATCGTTCAGATCCGCACCGATGCGATCACCAATCAAATGGACTTGGCCCATCTTGAGGAAGTACTGAAGGACCTCACGTCCAAGGGGATTCCGGTGGCAACCATGGTTTGCACCATGGGCACCACCGACGCCAGCGCCTTTGATCCCATCCGCAAGGTTCGCGACGTGCTTGATCGCTATCCGAATCCAGCTGGCTTCGGGAAGGCCGTTCTTTATGCGGATGCCGTAATCGGTTGGTCTTGGATCTATTTCAAGGACTACGATTTCGACAACAATCCCTTGCAGTTCTCCGAGCGGATTCTCCCCATCCTCAAGCAAAATGGGGCAGCGATGAAGGAACTCAGCTACGCCGATGCCGTTGGCATAGATTTCCACAAGGCAGGCTGGGCGCCTTACGTGAGCAGCTGCTTCCTGTACAAGGATGCGACCGAATTCGAATCGCTCCATCGCCGGGGGTCAGACGCCTATTTGCAAGCACAGACTCCCTATAACCCCATGTATTACACGCTCGAAGTTTCACGCACCGCATCCGGATCGCTGGCCGGCTGGGCCACGCTGAAATACTTCGGCAAGGAGGGAATGCAGGCGATTCTTGGCGGGATTCTGGAAACCAAAATCTATCTCTACGACCTTCTGAGCGAAGAGCCCAACATGGTCTGTGTGAATCCCGATGATTCCGGACTAGTCACCTTGTTCCGTGTCTATCCGCCAGGCACCGATGCCGCGGCCCAGTTCGCAATGGAATTGGACGAACCAGGGTCCCGCGCTGATCTGCTGAAGCACAACCAGCTGACGGAACGGGTCGGCAACAAGCTTTTCGAGTGGTACCGCGATGGCAAGAAGCTCGAAGGAAGGTACACGCCACATATGAGCTTCAGCACGGGATTCCGCAACGCCAACTACAACCTGGATGGCGCCGATCCCGAAGCGGTGGTCTACGCCCTGAAATCGTTCCCGATGAACGTCTTCGTCACCCCGGAAATCATGCGATGGGCTCTTCGCTGTGTCCAGGCCGCACTCGATGAAGTGTTGAAGGCTTGAGCCTGCTTGGCAATCTTGCCGTGGTCATCGGAATTCAGGGCATATTGAGTTCCTTAAGCTACTTCAGCACTGCCTCCGCCTGCCTGCGCGCGGTTGCATTGCATCATGACGATGCGGATGACCGGAGTGCCCTTGCCGTCTTGGGTGGTGGTGGCTGCCAGATGCGCCGAGAACTGCATGCCATCATCCTTCACCATTCGCAATTCACACAGCTGGGGTATATCGGATTCCACGAGCTTTTTACGATGCAGGTAGTAGATATCCTGGTCTTCCTTGAGGATGAACCGGGAAAAAAGCTGCTTCGCCAACGCGCTCCGGGGGATGCCCAGCAGGGTGGACGCGGCGAGGTTGGATTGCAGGATCAACCCTTTCTCGTTGAGCGTGCAATAGCCCACGGGCGCCAAGTCATACAGATCGAAATAGCGCGCTCGCGCGGTGTCCAGTTCCACCTGCACGCGCCGCAATTCATCGTTTTGCATCTCCAGCTCGATCTGATGCACGCGCAATTCGTGGAGCATCAGGCGCGCTTCCTCGGGCGACAGGTCCGCGTTCATTTTCGGTGAGAGCGCTTCTTGCTCCCGGGCTATCGCTTCAGTTTTGCCATCTGGGCGTTTACGTTTGCCTGTCATCGCGTCTCCTTCATCCGGCAGCCTTGGATTCTCTCAACCGTTCCGTCGTCGCGATCGCATACATCTGACCGGCATCATTCACCAAAGCTGTGGAGGTCATCGAGACCTCCACCACAGCGCCATCTTTGGCGATCCGTTTGGTAAGGTAGGGTTCCAGGATTTCAGATCGGCTGAGCTGATGGACCTTGGCCAAGGCCTCCTCTCTCATTTCTTCCGGTATCCGGTCGCGGACGTTCATGGCCAGCGCTTCGGCCTCACTCCAACCATACAGCCTCACCGCCGCCGGATTCCAAGCCAGGGTGCGGCCTTCCAGGTCCTGCACGGTGATGGCGTCGTGCGCATCGCGAACCACCACCGCCAGGCGCAGCAGCTCGTTGGCTTTCAGCAGCGCCTCCCGCGTCCGCACAGTTTCCGTGATGTCAATAAAGGTGATCACCGCGCCCTCGATCACGTTGTCGAGGGTGCGGTAGGGCAGGATGCGCATGGTGTACCACGCGCCCACCTTGGTCTGCACATCCACCTCTTTGGGGATGAGGGTGTCCTGCACGGCCCGGGCGTCCGCCACCAGATTGTCGTAGCCCGCCAGGTTGGAGACGATGTGGCCCACGGGCCGGCCCACATCACTTAGGATCAGGTTGATGATCCTGGTGGCCGTGGGGGTGAAGCGCAGGATGCGCAGTTGTTGATCCACGAAAACCGTGGCGATGCCGGTGCCGGCCAGCAGGTTGTTCATGTCGTTGTTGGCCCGCGACAGATCCACCACCTTGGTTTGCAGTTCGGTGTTCACCGTGGCCAATTCCTCGTTGACCGATTGCAGTTCCTCCTTGGAGGTCTCCAGCTCCTCATTGATGGACTGAAGTTCTTCGTTGACTGATTGCATCTCTTCGTTGACCGACTGCAACTCCTCGTTGGAGGTTTCCAGTTCCTCGTTGGAAGTCTGAAGATGCGAATCCTTGGCTTGCAGTTCCTGTTTGAGGGCCGCGAAGCGCGCGTCTGTGTCTGCCTCGGGACCGCCAGCCCCTGTGGTGGCAGGCATGGCAGCCTGGAGCGCCTGATCGGGACCGGGCGGAACTTCCTCTAGGACCACCAGGTACAGAGGCGGCACCGGCGGCGCGGCAGGACCTGTGGCCAGAGGCAGGATGGTCACGTTCACCGTGGTGAAGTGGCCGTTGGTCCGGACACGCAGGCTCAGGGCACGCACAAGTTCTTTGGTCCGCTCAGCTTTGTGCAGGGCCGCGGCCAGTTCCCGGCGCAGCCCTTCCCGGGCCATTTTCAGGATGTTGTTGATTCCAGCTTCGCCAGGGGTTGGTTCCAGGTACATCCCAGTGCGGCCATGAAGGTAGAGGATGTCGCCCTGGGCGTTGACCAGCGCGCCGGTGGGGGCGACATGATTCAAAAGCGCCTGTTCGGTCAGCTCGCGCAGCGTCAGTTTCGCGGGGCCGGCCGTCTTCCCGCCAACGGACGGAAGCGCCGCCTCCTTTGCCATCACGGGTGACAAGAAGCGGCCGATGGCAGCCCGCTTCGCGCCGTGAACATCTTCCTTTCGTTGATACAGCTTCGATTTGCTGTTCAACGGGACGAACAGTTCGCCAAACTCACCCACCGACTCCGAGGTCCCCAGGAAGAGAAAACCGCTGGGATTCAGGGCGTACTGGAAGAGGAGGATGAGCTTTTTCTGCAATTCCCCGCCCATATAGATCAGGAGATTGCGGCAGCTGATGAGGTCGAGTTTGGAGAAGGGCGGATCCTTGATCACGTCCTGCTCGGAAAAGACCAGCATGTCGCGGATGGATTTGTGGATGCGGTAGGCTCCGCCGCCGGGCTCCACCGCGAAAAAGCGCGCCAGCCGTTCCGGCGAGATGTCGGCGGCGATGCTGGCCGGATAGAGCCCGGCGCGGGCCGTGGCAATGGCCTTGCCATCAATGTCGGTGGCGAAGATGTGCACCGTGTAGCTCTGTTTAAGCGCGTCCAGGTGCTCCCGCATGAGGATGGCGATGGAATAGGCCTCTTCGCCTGTGGAGCATCCCGGCGACCAGACGCGGACCACGGAGCCCGGGGGCTTGTCCGCAAAGAGCCGGGGGATGATCTCTTTCTCAAGGGCCTCGAAAGCCCCCGGGTCGCGGAAGAAATTGGTCACGCCGATCAACAGGTCGCGGAAGAGGGATTCCACCTCAGCCGGCGTCTGCTGCAGATACTTGACGTAGCCTTCGGTTGTTTCGATCTGGTTGACGGCCATGCGCCGTTGGATGCGGCGATGGACGGTGTTGGGCTTGTACTGGGAAAAGTCATGGCCGGTCTGGGCGCGCAGCAGGATGAAGACCTTCTTCAGCGCGTTCTCGGCCTTGGGCACCGAGGCCGTGGCAGCCCTTGAGGGCCTGCCGAAAGCCTTGGCCACATAGGCCAGGATCTGGGCGGGCATCTCGGCGGGCGGAAGTTCATAGTCCACCAGGCCCGTGGCGAGGGCGCTGCGCGGCATGCCGTCGAACTCGGTGGAAGAAGGATTCTGGGCCATGACCATGCCGCCCTCGCCCTTGATGGCCCGCACGCCCAGGGTGCCATCGCTGCCGGTGCCCGAAAGCACGACGCCGATGGCCCGCTCATGCTGGTCCTGGGCCAGGGAGCGGAAAAAGAAATCAATGGGCAGGCGCAGGCCGCGCGTCCCGGAGGGTTCCAGCAAGTGCAGGGTGCCGTTCAAAAAAGCCATGTCGCGGTTGGGCGGGATGATGTAGGTGCAGTTGGGCAGGACAGTCATCCCATCTTCCACTTCGAAGACCTGCATGCGGGTGTAACGCCGGATGAGATCCGTGAGTAGGCTTTCATGGTCCGGGGCCAGGTGCTGCACCAGGACAAAGGCCATGCCGGGATCGCCGCTGGCGGGCATGCCCGAAAAAAAGGCTTCAAAAGCCGCCAGCCCCCCGGCGGACGCGCCGATGCCCACGATGGGGAAAGATTTGGAGAGCTTGGCTGGCAGGGCCTCCCCTGCTTCGGCAGGAATGCCTTCCACCAATGCGGAAGGCACCTTGACTGGATTGGAAGGCGGAGCCTTGATTTTCTGTTTCGGTTTCAGAAGGTTGGCCTGCTTTCGGATCATGGGGGGTCCCTGCTACCTGGATGATGCGCTGAAATGCATGGGCCCAACCGCCGGACTCGAAAGAGCCACGCTCGGATTGCCTCAACGTTTCTTTTTGGCTGGGACCAAGGCCGCCTTTTTAGCTGGCTCCGCAAGTCTGCTGGCCAGATCGCTGCCGCGGGAAGTGGCTCCATGGACCACGGGAGGCTTGGCTTTTTTAGGCTTTTTATCGTTGGACATACGGCTCCTCGAAATTCTGATGAACGACATCAATCCTGGTTCCCTCGCCAGGATCGCCTGGGAAAGATTTCGAAGGACACATCCCGCCCAGGACAGGAGGCCAAAACAAAGGATCAAGCATCATTCGATCCATTAAATTAAATATAGTAATATTAATCATTATCATTCAATTACCCGAATCCAGATCCTATTTTCCAATCAGGATGAAGGACCAACTCATTCACTTCGATTGGCATTCAGAACCACTCTTGAGACCAGACCAACCAGATGCAGTGCTGATTTAGATACATTGCGCCTCCCCCCGAAACCGGCTCACCGGAACGAAGTGGGTCCGGGTCCTTTCTCTGAATTGAATGAGCTAGTACTTCATAATGATCGAATCAATGGTGGTGGTTGAGGTTTGAAATAATTTGTA
>JAJYMZ010000125.1 GCA_021786615.1 Acidobacteriota bacterium | reverse complement strand
GAAGCTTCGATCTTCGATCGGCCGCGCATCTACATCAACGGGGGCAGCCGAGGGTTCCTGGTGCAGATGGATCCGCAGGAATTGGAAAAGGTGGTCAAATTGGTGCGAGTGACGGCTGGTCTATCGTGATGCAAGCTCAGCTTTGTAGATCGGCAGCTTGGCCGCGCGCCATGCACGCAGGCCGCCCTTCAGCACGTAGAGCCAGGTGAACCCGCTGGCTTCAAAAACCGGCCTGACCTGGTGGGAGAGTTGGTCGGTCTCGTCCACCAGCACCACCGGCCGGCCCTTGGATTCCTTCCGGATTTCCTCCATGCGGTCCCCGAGTTCTGCAAGGGGCACCGAGATGGCGCTGCGGATGTGGCCGAGCTTGCCCAGGAATTCCTCCCGTGGGCGCAGGTCTATGATGACGGGGCGCACGCCGGGCATCAGGACTTCCAGCTGCATAGGGTCTAGGACGCCGCCTTTGCGGGCTCGCAGGGCAGACGGCAATTTGATCATCCACATGGAAATCAGCACCACGATCGCCAATATGGCGATGGCTCCAGGGATCAAGGCCTCGGGGCGATCGAGCAAGGGTACTTGGGAGACTGGCTTCATCAGCAGAGCAAGGGTGACCGTTCCCAGCATGGCGGCCTCTCGGGGTGGTTTGGCTGGAGAAAGTATGCGCTGATATGTATCCGAGGGGGACCGCCTGTTCGCTTCGCTCACTACTATGAACGAGGGGGACCGCCCGGTCGCTTTGCTCCCTCTGCGTCCCCCTCGTGCTCCCCACGTGATGTCTGGGCAAAGCCCAGCCACCACGTCTACGTCCCACTCAGGACTCCCCACCTCATGGGCGGGAAACCCGCCCATGAGGTCTAAATCATGGAACCTGCGAACCAGGGCTGGCATTATTCAGAGGTACCGCTTTGGATTCGCCTTGACACGTTCCGTCCGCCTCTTCATCCCGTTGGCTCTGGCCGCATTCCTGGCGGGCTGCGGCAGCAGCGCTCCCGAGGCCGTATCGCTGGATCCGGACGCGCCAGCCGTTCAGGTGGGCGAGCGGCTCCAGATGCGCGCCACGCCCAATGAGAATCTGGCCGCCGAGCCGGAGTGGGAGTTGCTTGATTTCAACGGTGGCGGTCTGCTCAGCACTAAGGGTCTGAGCACGACCTATCTCGCGCCGAACCATGCGGGCACATTTCGCCTGCTGATCCGCGCAAGGCGTTCCGATGGCTCCACCGCCAAGATCCTTCGTGAAATCCACGTGCTGCCTCTCTTCAAGCCCGAGCCCGCCACGGCCCTGCTGCAAGCGGGCCAAGCCCAGACCTTCACGGTGAAAGTCAAAGGCCTGGCGAGCAACGATGTCATCTGGAGGGCCGAATCCGGGGCCTTCAGTGAAGGCGGGAACTACATCGCCCCAACAGAACCTGGCACCTACAAACTCACCGCCACCAGCGCCGCGGACCCCAGCGTCAGCGCGACAGTGACAGTGATCGTGAATTAGACCCAGCGCGGCCAGGGCCACGACCATAACGCAGGAGACGTCGAGCCGCGCTGGGTTGATCTGAAAACGCTTCAGGCCCGTTAGCGGTATATCTCTCGTCTATGTCCCACCCGCAGGATGAGCACATTGCCCCGCTCAAAATCAAAAATGATCCGAAGATCGCCAACGCGATAGCGGTAGGCGCCGATTCGCGGGTCTCTGAGTTTTCTAGCGGTCCTCAAGGGATCACCACTGATCACGGCCAGCGCGTTCAAGACGGATTCGCGATCCTTTGCTTCCAGCTTGTCCAGATCACGAAGTGCCCTCCTGGTGAAGAGGACCTCAGCCACGCGGAATGGCCGAGAGCGGCGTGATGCGCCCAGCGCGCGCGTCCCCACGCGCTTCCTCGATCGAGGCAAGGTACTTGCCGGATGAAAGCGCCGCGAAGTCTTCGATGGCTTCGTCCACGGACTCACGGACAGTTTCGCGGATCAACTGCTTCAGCTCATCAAGCGACAGGTCTTTTACTTCGGTCGACATCATTGAACCTCTCTCTGAATTATAACCAAGAGACCTCGAATATCATCCCGGCAGCATCAGCCCCAGCCTTGCGGCGATGTCGCGGAACTCGTCGGGAATGGCGGCTTCCACGGAGATCCGCGCGCCGCTGATGGGATGGTCCACCGCCAGATTCCAGGCGTGGAGAAAGGGATGGGGCAGTTCCAAGGGCTGCTTGTCCACGTCCTGCCAGCGCATGGGCCCGCCGTAGAGGCCATCTCCCAGGAGCGGCGCCCGCAGGTGCTGCAGGTGGACCCGGATCTGATGGGTGCGGCCCGTCAGCAGCTCGCATTCCAGCAGGGCGACGCTGGGCGTGCGGGAGAGCACGCGGATGCGCGTCTGGGAGGGGCGGCCTGAGCCACCGATGGTCATGCGCATGCGGTCCGTGCGATGGCGCAGGATGGGCTCGTCAATGAGCAGGGAGCCCAGCTGCGGCAATTTCGGAGAGTGGCGGACCAGGGCCAGATAGCGCTTCTCCACGCCGCGGGTCTTGAACTGAGCCTGCAAGGAAAGCTGTGCTTCCTGGGTCTTGGTGAGGCACAGGCAACCGGAAGTGTAGCGATCCAGCCGATGCACCAGGCCCGGCCACCCGCGGGGCGCTTCTTCTTCCTCGGCCTCCACGTCCGATTCCGCCGCGGCGGATTCAACGATGGGCAGCGCGTCCTTGATCCGGCCCAGCAGCGCGTTCACCACGGTGCCACCCGCGTGGCCCGGCCCGGGATGCACCACCAGGCCCGAGGGCTTGTTGATGATCCAAAGCTGGTCATCCTCGAAAAGCGTGGGCAGGTCCATGGTTTCAGCGAAGAGATGCCGCGCCGGAGGGGTCATGTCCGGCAGCTCGGTCTCGATGACATCCCCAATTTTCAATTTCTTGCCGCCCTTGGAAGGCACTTCGCCATTGAGCAGCACGTGGCCTTCGCGGATCCAGTCATCCCATCGGTGGCGCGGGACCTCCGGCAGATGATCAGAAAGAAAGCGGTCCAGCCGCGGATATCCCGCTTCAAGTTCAATGCGCATCAGGCTTCCTTGGGTGCTTTTTGGGGTGAAACGAAGGGTGGGCGTTTCCATGAAAAAGCCCAGATGATCAAGCCCAGCGCGATGAAGCCCAGGGCCGTGAGACGGCCGGTGGTGAGCCAGGCCATGCCCAGCCAGGCGCCCCGGTCCAGATCGCCGCGCCACACTTCCACGATGATGCGGCCCAGGCCTTCCAGGATGAAGTAGAGGGAAAAGATCTGGCCTTCGAATTTGCGCTTGCGGCGCGCCAGCAGCAGGATCCCGCAGATGAGCAGGTTGGTCCCGAACTGGTAGAGCTGCACCGGATGGATGCGCTCGAAAAGGGGCGTGCCCGAAAGCTCATGGGCCTCAGCATTGGTGAAGGTCACGGCCCAGGGCAGCTCACAGGAAGTGCCGTAGCAGCAGCCCGCCATGAAGCAGCCGATGCGGCCGATGGCCTGTCCCAGCGCCACCGCGGGCACCAGGGCGTCGCCGGTCTTGCGCAAGGGCAAGCCAGCCTTGGGGCGCATCTTCCAGAAGAATACGAGGGCCGCGGCGATGATGCCGCCATGGATGGCCCCGCCGGCCCGCAGCATGCCGATGGTGAAGATGTCGCGGAAGGCCATGTAGCCTTCACCGCCCACGGGCGTGAGCAGGCCCACGATGATCATCAGCAATTTGGAGCCGATCACGCCGGCGATGAGCACGGAGATGGCCAGGTCCGTCACCGCGTCGCCGGACAGCCCCTCCAGCTTCCCCTGGTGCCTGGCGAGCGCCAGCGCGGCGAAAAAGGCCAAGGCCATCATCAGGCCGTAGGTCCCGATGCCAAAGCTGCCGATGTGGAAGAGGTAGGGATGCATCAGGAATCCTTGGGAATTTCCCGGAGCCGCGCGGGCGGCAGATCCAGGGCTGTGATGTCGAAGCTGATGATTTCGCCGTAGGGCCTGAGCAGGGGCATGAGCCTGGACACCACCAGGGGCCGGAAGGCCGCGTAGAATTCCTGTGCCAGCAATTCTTTAGGTTTCCCGCTGATGTGGAATTCCCGCACCTTGCCCGTATGCAGTTCCTGCAAAGTCGCATGTTCCAGGTGGGGTTCCAGCAGGGCCAGCACTTCCGCTCGCACCGAAGCGGGCAGGGGCCCATGATCCACGGCGGCCGCTGGGGCGAGCCTGTTCGCGGAGGTGAGGCGGCGCACGGTCCACGCGGAATAGACCAGGAGGACCGCCAGCAACCCCAGGCAGACGATCATCCAGCGCCGCTCTGCGGGAGGGGCGGCGCCTTCCAGGTTGTGAACGGAAGCTTCCTGATGAGCGGCGGGTTCAGACGTGGTGGCCGGGCTTTGCCTGGCCACCACGTGGGGGAGCAAGAGGGGATTCGACGCATGCGTCGAATCAGAGGGAGCGGAGCGACCGGGCGGTCCCCCTTCGTTCATATCAGTCATGGGCGGGCAATGCGATCATGGATTCAAGTCCATCGGGGATTGGCGGAATGCCGGTGAGCATGGCAGGCTCGAAGGGGGGGAACATGCGCGAGGAAAGCTATACGGCTCAGGAACTGGCGTCAAAGCTGAACGGCACGCTCCTCCATTGTCCCCCAGGAAGGCTCCTTCGCGAAGTGCGGCCTCTGGATGAAGCGGGGCCGGGGGCTTTGAGTTTTCTCGCCAATTCCAAGTACGCCTCCAAAGCCTTGAAAGCCCAAGCGGATCTGATTCTGGTGGGCGCCAACACCGACCTGGGCGACCGCCCGGTGCTGGTGGTGGAAAACCCCTACTGGGCCTTCGCCCAATGCATCGCCTGGCTGCACCCGGAGCCCGAGCCCGAGTGGGAGCCAACGCCCATCCATTCCACCGTTCAGCTCGGCGCCAACACCCGGCTGGCGCCGAACGTGACCATCGGCGCCCGAACGGTCGTGGGGGACGGCTGCGTCCTGCATCCGGGCGTCCACATCGGTGCTGACTGCGTGCTCGGAAACGGCTGCGAACTTTTTCCCGGCGTGGTGCTCTACCGGCGCACACGGCTCGGCCAGAACGTGCGCATCCACGCCAACAGCGTGCTGGGCAGCGATGGCTACGGCTACGTGCTGGTGGATGGAAGGCACCAAAAAATCCTGCAAGTGGGGTGGGTGGAGGTGGGGGATGACGTGGAGATCGGCGCCTGCGTCACCGTGGATCGCGGCGCGCTGGGACCCACGCGCATCGGCGCGGGCACCAAGGTGGACAACCAGTGCCAGATCGCCCACAACGTGCAGGTGGGCGAGCACTGCCTCATCGTCAGCATGACCGGCATCAGCGGCTCCTCGAAAATCGGAGACTACGTGACCCTCGCCGGGAAAGTCGGTGTGGTGGGTCACATCGAGATCGGCGCCCGCAGTGTCGTCGGCGGCGGCAGCGTCGTCGCCAAGAGCCTGCCCGAGGGCAGCTTCGTCACCGGCTACCCAGCGCGCCCCCACAAGGAATGGATGGAGTCCCAAGCCGCCGTGAACCGCCTGCCGAAAATCCTGAAGAAGCTCCAGCGTGGTTGATGCGGCACTCAGCGCGGCCGGGAGCTGCCACCAATGCGAGGCATGTGGGCGGGCCGCGCTGAGAAATATAAAAACGAGGCTACAAGGGGCATGAGGGTGGCCCAAACCTTGAAGCATGGTTATTATCATTTACATCAATTCTCGTTAATAATGGCCACCGCTATCTTCACGAGTGAGAACAGCGACGATGCAACGCGGCCCCACCGGACATTTTGAAGTCACCAGCACCACGGGTGAAACCGTGCGGGCTTTCGTGCCCTCAGCCTTGCCGCCAACCCCACCACTCGACCTCAGTGGCCCGCGCCAACGCCTGCTGGAACAGGCGCTGCTGGCTTGCGGGCGACTCGACGGCATCACCGCCCTGCTGCCCGATCCTGATCTGTTTCTGTATGCCTATGTGCGCCGTGAGGCGGTGCTCTCCAGCCAGATCGAGGGTACCCAATCTTCTCTGTCCGACCTGCTGCTGTTTGAGCTGGACGAGGCGCCCGGTGTGCCCTTCGACGACGTGGTGGAGGTCTCCAACTATGTGGCCGCGCTGGAGCATGGCATGGCGCGGCTGCGGGACGGCTTTCCGCTCTCCAATCGCCTGCTGCGCGAGGTCCACGAAAAGCTCCTGGCGCGTGGGCGCGGGGCCGGCAAGCAGCCCGGCGAATTTCGCCGCAGCCAGAACTGGATCGGCGGCACGCGCCCGGGCAACGCGCAGTTCGTCCCGCCTCCGCCACAAGCGCTTGAACCGTGCATGGCTTCGCTTGAGATCTTCTTCCACGCCGAGGATGACGGCCTGCCCTCGCTGGTGCGCGCTGCCCTCGCCCATGTCCAATTCGAGACCGTCCACCCGTTTCTCGACGGCAACGGCCGCGTTGGAAGACTCCTGATCGCGCTCATGCTGTTCGATGCCGGCATGCTACGCCAGCCACTGTTGTACCTCTCGCTCTACTTCAAGCAGCACCGCGACGAATACTATCGCCTGCTGGATTCGGTGCGGCGGACGGGCGCCTGGGAAACCTGGCTCGACTTCTTCCTGGAGGGCGTGACGCAGACCGCGGGCCAGGCCGTAGACACCGCCTACCGCCTGCTGGCCCTGTTCCGTGACGATGCCGCCAAGGTGCAGAGCCTGGGCCGTGCCGCCGCCAATGCGCTGCGCATGTTCAACGCCCTGCGCGCCAGGCCCCTGGCCACGCTGAATGACCTGGCCAAGCGCACCGGCGCCAGCTATCCCACGGTATCTCGTGCTGTGCAGGCCCTGGAGAAGCTCGGCATCGTCGGTGAAATCACCGGCCGCAAACGCGAGCGCGTCTTCGCCTATCAGGCCTATCTGGCTATCCTCAACGAAGGAACGGAGCCACTGTGAGATCACTTGCTCAATTCAATGCAAAGTCGAGTGCCAGCGCGCCATGCACAAGTGGGAAGCATTCGCTCGAAGACATTGCTCATTGCCACCCCTCCAGCGACTCCTGCCATTAAGAAGAGAACGGTCCCAATCGCGCACTCAAGTTACGCTTTCCTCATAATCTTCCGAGATGCCCAC
>JAJYMZ010000302.1 GCA_021786615.1 Acidobacteriota bacterium | reverse complement strand
CTCGCTTCCGGTGGGGGCCAAGGGCTGGGGTTTGCCAGCAAGGGTCGGATCCGTTTGAAGTTTGTTCATGATGTCAAGCAGGGCCGTGGCACTGGCGGTGGGGGCTCCCGAGATCGCGTTGGGGGGATACATCCAGAACATGGTCCATTCCAGGCCCGCGTCCGCAGTGTTCATAACCTCGGCGCCTTGGCGGACCGTGCTCACGATGACGATCTGCCGCAGGCTGTTCCGGCTCATGCCCACGGCGGCGACGGTGATCAGCACGAGAAGCATCAGGGCCACCAGCATGGTGATGCCTCCTGATTCGGGATCCTTCAAGGATCGGCGGCGGATGCGCGTAGGGGTGGACATGGAGAATCCTTTTATCAACAGAAATTCAGTTGAGGGTGAGCCCGAAATGTCTTGGCACCAGGACGAGAGTCTGGGTGGTGTCCCGGTAGGCGCGCCCGGTGGCGGCGGACTGGTATTCAGTGCGGGCGGTGGAAGTGCGGGTTGTAATGTCCACCCGGACGGCCACGGGGATATCCCGGAACCAGTTGAGGTTGGCGTCGCTGATGAGCTTGAACCCGGTGCGTCCCAATCCACCAGCATCACTGATCTGCCCGTTCAGGACCGAGAGGATCCCGCCAGGCGCGGCCCAATCCGTGGCGGCGTTCTGATAGCCCCCCCATACTTCCGCTTGGGTCTTGACCGTATTGCTGGGATCCATGCTCAGATAGACCTTGAAACCTGAAACGTTTTCAGCGATGACCGACTCCAAGGCTGGATCGGGCACAAAACCTGTGGTGGTGTAGGTGCCTTGTTGGCGCACGAGGCATGGGATCTGCTTGGTTGGATCCGAAGGGTCCCAGCTCTTGAGCTGGACGGTGTAGCGCACCTGCTGGGACGGTGTCACGATCACCACAGGCGCGGTGGCGCGGTGGCCTTGGGTCGCGGCATCGCCGGAGGATGTGGGGGTGCCAGACGCCAGCTGGGGTTTGTCCACCGTGGTGATCGTCACAAGGTTTCCAGCTGCGGTGACCGTGCCGATATCGTAGGCGTGGAAGCTGTCCTTGAAAATCAGCTTCATCCCAGGCTTCACCTGGGCCGCCTGATTGGCGTCCTTGAGCTTGATGGTGAACACCTTATTCGTTTGCACTGTACCAGCAAGCAAGTCCTCATCAGCGCCGGCGGTGGGGTCTTGGTTAATGCCCTCAAAGGGCAGGGACTGATCCAGGTAAAGCGTCAAGATGTCGTAGTTGACGGTGTTCTGAGCGACGGGGATGTTCGGATCTGTGATGCCGAGATTCAGTGTCTGGTTCGGCGTGATGGAGAAGGGCGGATTGGTGGCGGAGAAACTTGGCGGAGACATGAGGTCCACCAGGTACATCCCCGCGGAGTTCAGGTCGTCGTAGAGCATTTCCCCGGCCATCAGGTTGCGCCTATGGCTGGAAAGGGTCTCTCCCGAGGCATAAAAAGTATTGAGACTGGACTTGAAGACATTCGCCATTCCGGCCATCAACAGCGAAATGAAGACCAGGGCGACCATCAATTCCACCAGTGAGAAACCGGAGGAATTAAGCCTGTTGTGTGTGGATTCATGCGCCATAGAGCACCGTTTTGTTGATCACCACCCTACGGGTGGCGGTTGGCTGGCCCGCCGCGCCAGCTTCATTGAAAGTCACGGTCACGGTGTAATTACGGATGGCCCCGGAACCGGCGACGGTATGCAGCACCGGATCACCATGGGTGACCACCGTGAAAAATACATTGCGGTCCACTGGGTTGGCCGCGGAAGCATCCGGATAGTGCCCATTGAAGGTGAAATTTTCTGTGACATCCACGCCCGCGAAATAGTCGGGAGCATAGGCCGGGAATGCGGCGGTAGGGTCGTTAGTGATGATGAGCCACCGCTGCCGGGCCTGGGATTCGATGTCCTCCAGGATGTGGCCCGCCACCGCCACGGCCCCGTTGTAGCCCTTGGAGCGGGTTGCGGCGGTGAGCGCGAGGGACTGCAGGGCTGTGAGTCCAAGAATGCCCACGGCCAGGATGAAGGCGGTCATCAGCAACTCGATCATGCTGAATCCGGATTGCGTCCGCTCTTGGTGAGCCTGGCGAGGCTGAGGCTTTAATAAAATCCAGCGCGAGGGTTTCACAGGCGCCTCCAGGTAGTCTCATCGGGACCTTTATAGAACTTGTAGACGCCCGTGCCATTGTTGGGAACCACGATTAGACCCACGGGCGCGCCCACATAAGTGCGGTTGCCCCGAAGGCCCACTACCGCAATGTAAAATCCCCGAGTGAAGCGCTTGTTGGTGCCATTCACGCTGACCGTCTTGTTCGTTGCGCCCGTGAACAAGGGGTTGCCCAGGGCGGTGACAAAGGGCTCAGCGTTCCCCGGAGCCACGGACGCTAGCCCGGGCACCGCGCCCAGGGCCGTGTTGTACCAATTGAGACCAGGAGTTTCGATGCCGGCCTGCATGTGGCTGCGCTGGGCTTCGGCGAAATGGGAACGAAAGGCCTCGCTGGTTTTCCCCGTCGCATCGTTATAGGTGAGGAAGAGTGCATTGGCTCCGGTACCCATCCACGTGCCATCCGTGATGATGTCCACATCCCCCAGCCGGACCTGGGAAGTCACCTGGGCATCGGTCAGGACGCCTTCGAGTTCGTCCATGACCTCACGCACTGAACCGCTTTGGCGGTTCTGGATCATGGTTATGCCGACGATGGCCAGGATGGCGACGATGGCCAGCACCACCAGCAATTCAATCAGGCTGTATCCCTTTTGGGGATTCGGTGGGTGTTTCATGGGAGGCCTCGGGCGCAAGGTTGAGGATGGGCTTTGCAGGTGAGTCTCGCAAAATTTTTTAAGTTGTTTATTCAGTAATTTTAAATTCATTTGAAACCTCCGCGAGGGAAAATAATATAAATATGACTACTTTTTTTACATCATCCAAAATTCAGAGGATCTCGATCCAGCACCACATTACTCCCAGGCACCAAGGGCGCAGCCACCAGCGCCGCGGATATCCCGCCCCGCTGCCTCGCCTTCACCAGTAGATGCATGCGAAAGCGGTCGCGGACTTTCGGCACCGGGGCTTCCAGCGGCCCCAGCAAGCGCAGACCTGGAACGGCGGAGAGCCTGGCTTGCTGGGCTTCCAGCGCCAGCCGGGCCGCCTCCATGGCGTCGCCCTCGCTGCGATAAAGCAGCAACGCGGTGAAGGGTGGATAGGCCAGGGCCTCGCGGTAGCGCAGCTCCTGTTCCGCGAAGCCTTCGAAATCCTGGCGGACCGCACAGGCGATGGCGGGGTGATCCGGGCTGTAGGTCTGCAGGATCACGCGGCCGGGCTTATCCGCGCGCCCCGAGCGTCCGGCCACCTGGGTCAGCAACTGGAAAGTCCGCTCGGCGGCGCGAAAGTCGGGAAAGCGCAGGCCCTGATCGGCATTGAGGATTCCCACCAAAGTCAGTTGGGGAAAATTATGGCCCTTGGCGAGCATCTGTGTGCCCACCAAAATGTCCACCTGGCCCTGCTCCGCCGCCAGCAGGCCCGCTTCCATGGAGCCCTTGCGGGTCGTTGTGTCCCGGTCCAGACGGAGGATGCGCGCCTTGGGAAACATCGCCTGCACCTGATCTTCGATCTGCTCGGTGCCTTCACCCACGCCCCGCAGGTGATCTGCGCCGCAGTGGGGACAGACCTCCGGCGGCACGGCCTCGAATCCACACAGATGGCAGCGCAAGCGATAGGGCCCTTTGTGGTAGGTCAGACTCACGGCGCAATGCGGGCACTCCAGCGCCTTGCCGCAAGAACGGCACATCCAGAAATTCTCGAAACCCCGGCGGTTGAGCAGCAGCATGGCCTGTTCGCCGCGGGCCAGGGACTCGGCAATGCCCGCCAGCAGGGCTTTTGAGAAGACCACGCGCTTGCGCTGTTCCCGGTAGGCGTCCCGCAGATCCACCACCTGGACTTCCGGCAGGTTGATGCCCAGGGGCCGCTCGGTGAGCTTCAGCAGCTTGTAGCGGCCCTGCTGAGCGGCCTGCCAGCTTTCCAGGGAGGGCGTCGCAGAGCCCAGGACCACGGGACAATGTTCGATCTGCCCGCGCTTGATGGCCAGATCCCGGGCGTGGATGCGGGGATGCTCTTCGGACTTGTAGGAGCCTTCCTGTTCCTCATCCACGATGATGAGGCCGATGTTCCGCAAGGGCGCCAGCACCGCGTTGCGGACCCCCACGAAGATGGGCGCCTCGTCCTGCAACAGCCGCACGACGTCCGCCTGTTTCTCGGAGCTGTTCAATTCCGCGTGGCCCAGGGCCACCTGCCCCGGAAAGCGGGCTTCCAGGCGGGCCAGCAGCCTCGGCGTGAGGCCGATCTCCGGCACCAGCCACAGCACGCGCCTGCCCTGCTGCAATGCCTTTCCGGCCAATTCGAGATAGACCTCGGTCTTGCCAGATCCGGTCACGCCATATAAGAGCTGGACAGAGAAACGTGACAGATCCACGGCCTCCACCGCCGCGCACTGTTCCTCGGTCAGCACCACGCGCTGATCCAGCCCCTCATCCCGCCGCCGTGAAAGCAGGTCCAGCCGCTTGGTGCGCTGGATCAGGCCTTTGGCTTCCAGCGTCGCGAGGATCGCCGCGCTCACGCCGGCGCTTTCCCGCAGTTCAGATTCAAGCATCGCGCCGCCGGCGTCCTCCAGCGCCACCAAGGCCTTTGCCTGGCCGGGTGTGACCTTCAGCGGATGGGGTAGCTCTGTGCGGCGCACTTCCGTGAGGCCCGCGCCCCGGCGATTCCGATGGTGCAAGAAACCTTGGAGGGGCCGCTCACCACGATGCCAGGCTTCGCCAATGGCCTTCAGTTCGGCCCACCTTCCTTCATCACGCAGGTCTCGCAGCCGCTCACCCTGGCCGATTTCGATTTCCCAATCGGGTATCAATACGTTTGGCAGGGAGAGCGGCATCAAATGCGCGACGCCCACGGCGTAATAGTCCGCGGCGAAGGCCAGCAGCTCGCGGAGCTTCGGCGGCAGCAGGGGAAACGGATCCACGATGGATTCGATGGGTTTGAGTTTCACATTGGGCGGCGAAGGCTCCGGTCCCAGCACGACCCCCATCGCCGCGCCATTGCGCAGCTTCACCCGCACGCGGACGCATGCAGGCAGGCCTTCCGGCGCAAGATAAGTCAGCGGCGGCAGCGGCCGCGCAAGTTCGACGCGTGTGGGGACGAGAGGCACGATGTTATTTTGCCGGGGGGACAAGTGCCCCCCACTGGGCCGCGAGGGCCGGCTGGTTGCAGCGAAGCGCCAATTGCTGGGCCCGCTTGGGCAGCAACGCCCATGGATGTTGGGTGAAGGAGGCGTTGACGACCCTGTCCGCGAGAATGGTCTCGCCGAGACGCAACAACGCTTCCGCCAGTGGTTCTGTGAAACCTCGCCAGGTCGAGCCCGTCTCCGATAACTCCTGGACCTTCCCATCCACCTGCTGCACCCATTTTGAGTTCCCTTGGATTGGCCGCCACAGTTCCTGCATCTCCCATTGGGGCAGCAAGAGATCTTTGATGCCTTGCCAATCTTGCCGGGCCCGGGCGTCTTTGACATAGGCATCCCGGACCATGTAGGGCGGCCATTGGGAAGCAGAGATGGTGGGCAGCGGCGTCAAGGAATCCAACAGGGGTCGTATGGGCCGGCCTCCGAGCACCTTGGAAAGCCCCAGCCATATGGACCAGACCGACCATTCATCAGGCCGCCGAGCCAGGGCTGCTTCTACTTCGGGCAGGGCAAGGAGGCAGACATCCCTCATTCGAGGGCTACGCATGGCGGTCTCATCCGGTAGGATCCACCAGGACTGCACCAAGCTCCAGTCTCCGGTTCTGAAAAGCGCCGCGAGACGATCCGCCACCTCACCCCAGATCGCTTGGTCTTCCTCCGCCGACAGGTCGGGAGGCGGTTTTTCGGCCCCGGTGGCCTTGGCCTTCGCGTCCTCCTTCGCTTCCAATTCGGCCTCTTGCTTGCGGCGGTATTTTTCGTAGTCCCACTTTTCGTCCGCGGGTCTGACAGGATCCTGTTTCTCGCCCATTTTCAACTTCATTTTCGTAGAGGCTTTGCTGATGAGCTGTCGGAGAAGTTGCTGCTGGGCCTCCAGGTGATCCGGATTCATCCGGAGGAATTCCCGAAGCATGCCGCTCTCGGTCTTAATCCCCGCATCCTGGGCGGCTTTGGCAAGAGACTCCGCATCCGGAACCAATGTCCCAGACGCCACTAGCCGCCCCTTCTCCGCGAAAAGCGCCCAGCAGGGTGCGGGACCCGCCGCATGCTTGGCTACCAACCAGGTTCCAACCTCGGCGGACTTTTGCCCGTAGTAGCGAAGCGAGAGTTCAAGATCAATCCACTTGGAATCTGAAACCATCGCGTCCACCTTGGGTTTCCACTCGCTTTTTGCGTTATCCAAAATGACGAGGGTCCCCGTTTTGGATTCCTGAAGCCCTATCTCCAGCAACCGGGCCGTGGGCGAGGCAATCGGCGGAGACTGGGCCACTAAGGCTACGCTGGCGCACATCAGAATCAAGCAGAGAGTCTTCCACACAGGGGCTCCAAGAGGGAATCAGAGGTTAGGATACCTATACCTATGTTCATCCTCGGCCTTGAAAGTTCCTGCGACGACTGCTCGGCGGCGGTGGTGGAAGAGACTGCCTCGGGGCCTGTGCTGCGATCCCTGGTGCGGCGCAGCCAGGACGCGCTGCACGGGCCCTTCGGCGGCGTGGTGCCCGAGTTGGCGGCCCGGGAGCATCTGCTCCAGGTGCGCGGCACCATCGCCGAAGCTTTGGAGAAAGCTGGAGTTTCCCTTGAGAGGATAGACCGCATCGCGGTGACCCAGGGGCCAGGTCTCGTGGGCTCCCTGCTCACGACCTTCTCCGCCAGCAAAGCGATCGCGTGGCGCATGAACATCCCATGGGTGGGTGTGCACCACCTGCTGGGCCATCTCAACGCCGCGCGCTTCGCGGCCCCGGACTTGCCCTTCCCGGCCCTGGTGCTGCTGGTCAGCGGCGGGCACACGCACCTTTATCGCGCGATGGACTGGACCCATCTGGAACTGCTTC
>JAJYMZ010000095.1 GCA_021786615.1 Acidobacteriota bacterium | reverse complement strand
TGGTCGTAGTGGCCATCGTGATCATCATCACAGCAGAGGCCAGCATCCCACCCAGGTTCACGGACGTGAAGCTTGCCTTCACGATCAGCAAGGATGGGTTGAAGGCGATCCGCATAGGAAAACCTTTCCTTATTCTTTGCTTCCGGTCAACGAATAATCTCTTAGTATTCCGCCACAATAGGGGGATCAGGAGCCTCTCATGTCCTCCCAAAAACCCTTGCTCCTCGGTCACCGCGGCTATTCCGCCAAGCACCTGGAGAATTCCATGGAGGCCTTCCGCGAGGCCCTGGCGGCGGGAATGGATGGCTTCGAGCTGGACGTGCAGCCCACCCGGGATGGCGTCTGCTGCGTGTTGCATGATGACGACCTGACCCGCACGGCCATGGGCGGCGGCCTCCTGCGGCAGCTGAAAGTGAACGAGCTGCCCAAGCTCAAGAATGGCGAAGACGTGCCGCGCCTGGGGGATGTGCTGGAACTGCCCGCGAAGCTCATCAATGTGGAGCTGAAAGGAGAGCCCGGCTGGAAAAATGCTTTGGCCGCCGTGGAAGCCGCGGACGCCTTGGACCGCGTGCTCTTCAGCAGCTTCGAACCCAGCGAAGTGCTCCAGCTCTGGGCGGACTGCCACGAGGCCCGCTGTGGTTTTTTATGGGACCTGGAAGAAGCCATGGCGCTGACGGCCGAAGAACTGGCGGAGCTGCCCGAAGATCTCATGTTCCATCCACCCATCGCCTCGGTGATGGCGAACCCGGAGCTGTGGAGACCCTACGCGCAGCGCCTGGTGATTTGGGGCATGGGATCGTTTTCAGCCGCCGGGAAATTACCCTTTCAGCCCGCCATCCTCATCGCCGACGGGCTTTGAATCGGCAGGGGTTTACGTTACAGAATTCAAGCTGGCCGCAGACGGCTGTGAATCGTTTCTGGTTCCGTAGATTGCACTCGCCCAAGTTCTTGCCTTTTCTCCCCGAAAATCCCCGCGTATCCCCGGCTGAAAAAGCTTTTTTAGCCGGGGATACGCGGGGATTTTCGGAGATGAAGGTATTTGAGGGAGAACTCCCAACTTTTCATGCATGCCAGCGCTGGTTTGGAAAGCAGTTTGTGCCACCCAGGCATTTCGCACGAACCAACCCTCGCCTCGTTTTGGTTACGGCCCCGCTGTAAACTTCGTCAATTCCTTGTGCTTTCAGTTCCCGACAATTTTCAGCCGTGATTCACTGGTAATGAGTTTTTGTTTTCTGTCTGGAGCTCGCCATGCCCAAGCCGTCCCATTTCCTCTCCATCAATGACTACTCCGCGAAGCAGATCAAGCAGCTGCTGGATATCGCAGACGAGATGAAGCAGCACCCCAAGCGGTTCAGCAAGGCACTGAAGGGCCAGATCCTCGCGATGATTTTCGAGAAGTCCAGCACGCGCACGCGCATGAGTTTCGAGGCAGGCATGTACCAGCTGGGCGGCGTGGCGCAGTTCTTGTCCTCCCGGGACATCCAGCTGGGACGGGGCGAACCCATCTACGACACCGCCCGCGTCATGAGCCGGTTCGTGCAGGGCATCATGGCCCGCACCTTCGCCCATCAGACCGTCACGGACCTGGCGAAGTACGGCTCCGTCCCCGTCATCAACGGCCTCACGGATCTCGAACATCCCTGCCAGATCATGGCGGATCTGCAGACCGTGCGGGAACACTTCGGGCGGCTCGCTGGCCTGAAACTCGCCTACATCGGCGACGGCAACAACATGGCCCACTCCTATATGCAAGGCACCGGGAAAACCGGCATGGACTGCACCATCATCACGCCCAAGGACCCGAAATATTTCTGCAACGCGGCCATCGTCGAAGCGGCCATGGAGGACCATGCGGCCCAAGGCACGACGCTGACCCTCACCGACGACGTGATGGAGGGCGTGAAGGGCGCGCATGTGGTGGCCACGGACACCTGGGTGAGCATGGGCATGGAGGAGGAAAAGGCCGAGCGCATGGCCGCGTTCAAAGGCTTCACCGTGGACAACGCCGTCATGGAAGCCGCGGGCAAGGACGCCATCTTCATCCACTGCCTGCCGGCCTACCGCGGCTATGAAGTATTGGAAGAGGTCATTGACGGTCCCCGCAGCCTCATCTACGACGAAGCCGAGAACCGGCTGCACGCGCAGAAAGCGATCATGTATTCGTTGATGGCGAAGTAGGAGTAGTCGAGAGTCGTGAGTTCAGAGTCGTGAGTTCAGCGTTTCAAGTCTCAGGGTGGTCGAGGGCGGAAGTTCGCAAGTACCCGAGGATCATCCGCGACGCCTCATCCACGAAGGCCTCGCCCTTCAGCAGCTCCGGCCGTTCCAGCACGACGGCGTGGGTCAGGGCTTCCACCGCATGCACCAGCATGAAGGCTGAAAGCTCGAAATTCAGGGGCCGCAGCTCGGCCCTGCGGGCCTTCAGGAACTGGGTGAGCAGAGCCGCTGCGGCATCTTCCACCACCCGAGTTTCCGCGAGTCCGCCGATGCCGGGCACGACGTTCACCAGCACGCGATGCAGGGCGGGATTCACCCGATGGACTTCCACCATGGTCTGCACGATGGCCCTCACGGAGTTTTTCAGCGGCGCTTCCTGGAGTTCGCCGAAGCGCTTGCGCAGGAGATCCAGGATCTCCTTGGTGTGGCGGTCGTTGAGCGCGCGCACCAGCGATTCTTTGTTGGGGAAGTACTGGTAGAGGCTGCCGATGCTCACGCCGGCTTCCACGGCCACGCGATTGGTGGTGGCGGCCTCGAAGCCTTCCTTCTCGAGAATGTGAGCCGCGGCGGTGAGGATCGCCTCCACGGTTTCCGCGGAACGGCGCTGGCGCGGCGTTTTGCGTACTTGAGAGGGGTTGGTTGGGCTCATGGCGGATGCGAGTGGAAGATGTGAATAAAAGCTCACATTCTTTAAGGGTGCTGACAAGCGCTTTCTCGGAGATCCACATGAACATGTTCGCGACCCTTCTCATCGTCCCCGCCCTCCTGACGGCGGAAACCGCCAAACCCGCGCCCATCGTCCTTCAAACCTTCAAGGCGCCCACGGGCACCTTCACCCTGAGCCAGACTCCCGACCTGCCCAGTGGCATCGAACAGGCCACCGAAGGTGTCCCCTTCCTGATGCGGGGCTATGCCGAGAAGCGCCTAGCGGACGTGAATCCCGCCTATCGCCGCGTGGTCCTCAGCCATGATGCATCCAGCGTCAGCATCCAGTTCGATGGCCGCAAGCCCGTGCGAGTGCCCTTGCAGGGTGGCACCGCCTGGACCCGCGAGGATGGCGAAACCTTCTGGGTGAATGCCAGCGCCAGCCCTTCGCAGATCATGCAGACCTACAAGGCCAAGGACGGCGAGCGCACCAACGAATTCACGCTGTCCCCCAGCGGCGATTCCCTGCTGCTCAAAGTGAGCGTCCGCAGCCCCAAGCTCACCAAGGTGCTGCACTACTCGTTGGTGTACAGCGTTTTGAAGTAGGCACTGCCCACAGATCAATGCCCGCCCACATTGGCCAGCAGCTGATGGCCGCTCACCAGGCAGGTCTTGTGGGTGATGTGGTGCTCGAACTCGAGGTGGAATTTCTTGAGCATGGAATCCATGGGGCCGCAGGCGGCGTCGCCGAGGGGGCATAGGGTCTTCCCCGCGATATTGGGCGTGATGCTCTCCAGCAGTTCCAGGTCTGCCAGGCGGCCATGACCATGTTCGATGCGGTGCAGGATCATCTCCATCCAATTGCAGCCTTCGCGGCAGGGGGTGCATTGGCCGCAGCTTTCATGGGCGTAGAAGCGGATGAGGCGCAGGCAGGCCTGCACCATGCAGGTGTCTTCGTCCAGCATGATGATGCCGCCGGAACCCGCCATGGAACCCGCGTCGCGCACGCTGTCGAAATCCATCAAGGTTCCGAATTCCTGTTCGCTGAAGACCGGTGCGGAAGAACCGCCGGGGATGACGGCTTTGATCTTCCGGCCGGTGCTGGAGCCCCCACCCAGGTCGTTCATGATGAAGTCCAGGGGCAGGCCCAGCGGCAGTTCGTAAAGCCCGGGCCGCTTGACGTGGCCGCTCAGGCAGAACACGCGGGTGCCCGTATTCTTCGGCCGGCCGAGCTTGGCGTACTCGGCGCCCCCCATGCGCAGAATCGCCGGGACCGCGGCCAGGGTTTCCACGTTGTTGATGGTGGTGGGCTGCCCGAAAGCGCCCTTGGCGGCCGGAAACGGCGGCTTCACGCGGGGCTCGCCGCGGCGGCCTTCCAGCGAGTTGAGCAGCGCCGTTTCTTCGCCGCAGATGTAGGCGCCCGCGCCGCGATGGACGATGAGATCGAAATCCCAGCCGGTGCCCAGGATGTCCTTGCCGAGGTAGCCCGCATCCCTGGCTTCCTGGATGGCGTATTCCAGTTTTTCGATGAGCCACAGGAATTCGCCGCGGATGTAGATGAAGCCCGTTTGGCACTGCATGGCCCAGCCCGCGATGATCATGCCCTCGATGAGCTGGTGCGGATTGTACTCAAGGATGGCGCGGTCCTTGAAGGTGCCGGGCTCACCTTCGTCACCGTTGCACACCACGTAGCGCGTGAATTTCCGGTCACTGGAATCCTTGGGCATGAAGGACCATTTGAGACCCGCGGGAAAGCCCGCGCCGCCGCGGCCGCGGATGCCCGAGGTCTTGACCTCTTCCGTCACCGCCACGGGCTCCATCTGGAGCGCCTTCTTCGCGGCCATGTAGCCTTCGTGCTTCGCGACATAGGTGGCCATGGGCCAGTTGTTCAGGTCCCCGGCGCCCCGAAGCATCAAGTTCGGATATTTCTCCGAGCCGAAGCCCTCGAAGGTGTAGCGCTGGTGGTCAGGCTTCGTTCGAAAGGTGGCCATGTCGTTATCTCCGCATCCTGCCTACTTCGCCCACTCGCGGTATTCACCGCGCTCACAAGCTTTCATGATCTCGGCGAGCCTGGCTTCGTCCAGGTTTTCATCGTAGACATCGGCGTTCACCTGCATGACCGGCGCGCTGCCGCAGGAAGCCAGGCACTCGGCTTCCTCGACGCTCCACAGGCCATCCGGAGATGGGCCGCCGCCGGGCTTGCAGCCGGTCTTCTCGCAGACCTTTTCCAGGAACTCGGCGCCGCCGCTGAGGGCGCAGCAGATGTTGGTGCAGACCTGCAGGTGGAATTTCCCCACGGGCTTTTTCTGGTACATGGTGTAGAAACTGGCCACGCCGAACACATGGGCTTCGGGAATGGAAAGCGCGCGGGCCACGGCTTTCATGGCGTCCAGGCTCACGAACCCGAACTCCCGCTGGGCGATGTGCAGCGCCGGTAGCGTGGCCGCCAGCTTGTCCGGGTAGCTCGCCGCGATGGCATGGATCTCCGCGATGGCTTCCGGGCTGAATTCGGTGCGCTGGCTTCTCGGCAGCCGCTCGCCGGGGGCCAAAGCCTGGTCAGTCGTTTCGGGGGAAAGAGAATGGTTCATGGGCACACTCGCGCGAGGCTCCAGAATAGCAGCCGCAACCGGCACCCAACCACAGAACTGCCCTCCTGGAAAACATCCGCCCGGGGCGGCTGAGCCAGCGGATCAAAGCGCCTTGTGGGCGCCATCGCAAAAGGGCTTGTTCCCGCTGTGCTTGCACTGGCAAAGCACCACGCGCTCGGACTCTGCGAGGGTGAACTTCAACGGCGCCATCCCCGAGCCTTTGTGGCTGGAATCACAAAATGGCTGGGTCTTGGAGAGCCCGCAGGCGCACCACCAATAGGTGCCCGGCTCCAGGGCGAGGACCGCGGGTTCCTTCTTCGCGATTTGGGGTTCCATGGCTCACCTCACGGAACAAAGATAGACCCCTTGCCTCCTTGAAACTAACCAGAACTGAAAAGGGCCGCGAGGGCGGCCCTTTTCAGTTCTGGGAGGATTATTTTTTCGTGTTCGCCAAGGCTTCCGGCGCCTGTTTGACGGCCTCCACATCCAGGCTGATGTCCACATCGTCGCCCAGCATGCCCCTCAAAGCGCTGATGCCGAAGTCGTGGCGGTTCAGCTTGAGCGCGCCATCGCCAAATCCGATGACGGTGCTGCCGGGTTTCATCCCAGGAACCGTGCCCAGGCTGGTGATGGGGAAGCTGATGCGCTTGGTGACCCCGTGCAGCGTGAAGTCGCCGGTGATCTCCAGCTTGCCCTTGCTGACTTCTTTCACTCCGGTGCTCTTGAAGGTGATGGTGGGGTACTTGGCCACATCGAAGAATTTTTCGCTGCGCAGGTCCTTGTCGCGGTACTCGTTGTCGGTATTGATGCTCGCCGCTTCAATGGTGACCTCCACCGAGGACTTGGACAGATCCTTGGGATCCACCGAAATCGTTCCATGGAAGGCAGTGAAGCGGCCCGAGGTCTTGGACACCAGGTGGCGGATCTTGAATCCCACTTCGGAATGGACTGAATCGATTTTATAGTTGTCCGCCGCAAATGCCGGTGCGACCAGCAGCAACGCCGGAAGCAATAAGCGGAGGAAGGGGCTGGTGGTGTGCATGGGAATCTCCGGGAAAGGCCAAGGGGCCGAGTCCAGTATGGATTCAACAATATATGTTGCAACATCTAAATTTTTCATTCACGATTCAGATACTCTGAAGGAGCCATGCACCTGCGCGAAGAACTGAAGATCAGCAAGCCCATCGAGCCCGGCCACGAGGTGGCCTTGGCGCTGCTGCTGACGCGGGAACATGTCTCGCGGATTCTCGAGGAACAGGTTTTCAAGAAAGCCGGCATCACTGACCAGCAATTCAACGTGCTGCGCATCCTCACGGGCGGGCCCAAGGATGGCTACCTCATCGGCGAGATCAAAGAGCGCATGATCTTCCGCAACGCGGACGTGCCGCGGCTGGTGAACCGCCTGGCGGGCCAGGGGATGGTGAAGCGCTGCGAGAACCCCCAGGACCGCCGCGGCAGCCGCATCCGCCTCACGCCCAAGGGCGACGCCTTCCAGGACAAGGTGCGGCCCATCCACGCCAGCGTCTGCGAGGATATAGATGGCTGTCTCAGCGATGCAGAGCGGGACCAGTTGCTGATCCTGCTGGAACGTTTGCGGGACCACTACCGGTGGATGCTGACGGACAAAGCGTAAGGATAGTCTGGTTCAAAGCCGCATCACCGATCCAGCTCGCCAGCGATGATGCTCACTCGCCGCAAGCGGCTCGCCCTTCGGGCGGCGCCTTCGGCACCGTGGGACTCGCGTTGCTCGTCCTCATCGCTCCTACGACTTACCGATCCAGCTCGCCAGCAATGATGTTCATCGCTCCTAGTTCAGAGACGGCATCGGCGATGAGGCGGCCGCGGACCTTCTGATCGAAGCTGCTGAAGATGGGCAGGCAGGGCGGGCGGACGCGGATGCGATAGGGACTCTTGCCCCCATCGCTGACGATGTAGAAGCCCAGTTCGCCATTGGCGGCTTCGGTGGCGCTGTAGATCTCGCCCACGGGCATCTCCATGCCGTGCATGATGAGCTTGAAGTGATGGATGAGGCTTTCCATCCGCGTGTAGACCTTCTCCTTGGGGGGAAGGGCCACCTTGTAGTCGTCCACTAGAACGGGCCCCGGGCCGATCTCGTGGAGCTTGTCCAGGGCCTGGCGCACGATGCGCAGCGACTGGCGCATTTCCTCTACGCGCACCAGGTAGCGATCGAAAACGTCGCCGGTGGTGCCCACCGGAATGTCGAAGTCGTACTGATCGTAGCCGAGATAGGGCTGGGTCTTCCGCAGATCCTGGGGGACCCCGCAAGCCCGCAGACAGGGGCCCGTGTAGCCCCAGGAGATGGCATCCTCAGGTGAAAGGGCGCCGATGCCCTTGGTGCGGTCGTGCCAGATGGGATTGTGGGTGAGCAGGCCCTCCAGCTCGTCAATGACCGGAAGGCACTCTTCCAGGAAACGCTCCGCCAGCGGAAAGAAGTCGTCCGGCAGATCGCGGAACAAGCCGCCAATGCGCGTGAAGCTGGTGTGCAGGCGCTGGCCCGCGGCCATTTCGAATAAGTCATAGACCGTCTCACGCTGCCTGAAGAGGTACAAGAACGCCGTGAAGGCGCCCAGGTCCACGGCGTTGATGCCGATGCACACGATGTGGTCCGCGATGCGCGCCAGCTCCGAGACCAGCACCCGGATGACCTTCGCGCGCTCGGGGATCTGGAGGTCCAGGAGCTTCTCCACCGCGTGGGAATAGCCCACATTGTTCATGATGCTGGAGCAGTAGTTCAGCCGGTCCGTCAGCGTCACGAACTGGTGGTAGCTCAGGTTCTCGCCGAGCTTTTCGACGCCGCGGTGCAGGTAACCGATTTCCGGCGTGGCGCGGGTGATGAACTCGCCTTCCAGTTCCAGGACGATGCGCAGCGTGCCATGGGTGGACGGATGCGTCGGCCCCATGTTGACGATCATCTTGTCGCCATCGAGCGTTTGGGTTGAGAGGGCGATGGATTCCATGGGTACGCTCACGGGTTCGTCGTGGGGATGTGCTGGGCGTAGGGCGCGGTGCTGTCGCTCATGCAGAAGGGATCGCCCCCATCCAGGGGGAAATCCTTCCGGAGCGCGTGGCCGGGAAAATCCACCCAGGTGAGCAGGCGCGACATATTCGGATGGCCCTCGAAGGGAATGCCGAAAAGATCGAAGACTTCGCGCTCGAACCAGTCGGCGGTCTTGAAGGGATGGGGGAGGGCCGGGTTCGCCAGGCTCGGAACCGATTCTCCATCCGCCACAGGAACCTTGACGCGCAGGCGTTCCTGGCTGGTGAGATTGAGCCAGTGGTAGACCACATCGAACCGCGCCGGCCGATCCTCCAGCTGGCGGTCCATCCAGTCCACGGCCGTGATGTCCACCAGCAACTGATAGCCGTCCTTGAAGATCAGATCCACCACGCCGAGAAATTTTTCCTTGGCCACGACGATGGTCACGTCGCCGCGGAAAGCATGGTGATCCATGATGGCGCCCGGGAGCTGCTCTTCAATGCGTTCGATCATTTAATTCACCACCAAGACGCGAAGGAACCACAAAGAAAAAATCAAAAAAATCCGACCACTAAGACACAAAGACACAAAGGTTTTCTTTGTGGAACTTTGTGTCTTTGTGTCTTCGTGGTTCATGTTGTTTTGTGCCTTTGTGGTTAAAAGATCGTCGCCGCGCCACGCTCCCCTGCGTCCAGCACCATTTCGCGAATGGCCTGCTGGGGGCTGAGGCCGCGGCTTGTTTCAAGCTCCTTCTGGCGATCCAGGCTCTCGTAGAAGCGCGCGATGTGATCCTTACGCATGGAAAGGGATTCCTTTTCAATCTTTTCCTGCAGCTTCATGACGCCGTAGATCATGCTTTCGGGCCGGGGCGGGCAGCCGGGCACGTAGACATCCACGGGCAGCACACGGTCAATGCCCTGGAGGGTCGCGTAGGTGCGGTACATGCCGCCGCTGGAAGCGCAGACGCCCACGCTGATGACCCACTTGGGCTCGGCCATCTGCGCGTAGATGGTGCGGAGCACCGGCGCCAGTTTGTTGGTGACGGTGCCCAGCACCAGCATCATGTCGCTCTGGCGCGGACTGAAGCGCATGGCCTCGGCGCCGAACCGGGAGAGATCGTACTTGCTGGCCATGACGCTCATGAATTCGATGGCGCAGCAGGCGGTGCCGAAGGGCATGGGCCAGAGGCTGTTCTTGCGGGCCCAGTTCACGACCGTGTCGAGGCGGGTCGTGAGCACCGCGTCATTGAGATCCATCTCAGCCATCAGCGCTCCCACTCGAACGCGCCCTTGCCCCAGGCGTAGATGAAGCCCACCAGCAGGGTGGCGAAGAAGGTGAGCATGGGCACAAACGTATTGAGGTGCGTTTTGTACTGGGCGGCCCAGGGCAGCAGGAAGGCGATTTCCACGTCGAACAAGATGAAGAGCATGGCCGTGAGGTAGAACTTCACCGAATACCGGTGCCGGGCGCCCACCTGCAAGGCCGGAGAGCCGCACTCAAATGGAGACAGCTTGTTTTCTTGAGGATTGTTGGGCTTGAAGCGCGGGAGGACCACTCCCGAAAGCACCAGCACGATGGCGGCCACGGCCATGGCCACCAGCAGGAGGATCAAGACGCCAAGAAAGGGTGTGAGGGGGCTTTGCATGATGGTTTCCCAGAACCTTCATCCTAAGTCGTTAGGCCAAGATAAACTAGCTGGTTCGATGATGGCCCGCCATCAGAGGCTAGGTGCCGTGACCAAAGGCACTGTCCAGATAGAATCAATCCTACGAGGCATGCATGAGTGATTTGAAGACCGAAGTCAAAACCATGATCATCGAACGGCTGAAGCTGGAAGGCATGACGCCGGATCAGATTGACGATACGGCTCCGCTGTTCGGTGAAGGCCTGGGACTCGATTCCATTGACGCGCTGGAACTGGTGTTGGGCATCGAGCAGCACTTCGGCGTGAAGATCGAGGACGAAGCCGCTGGCCTGCAGGCCTTCAAGAACGTGGAGTCGCTCACGGCCTATATCGCCGAGCACAGGGCGGCATGAGCCGTACAGGGCTGAAAGCCAGCGACCATGTAATAAAAGGCCGGTGCTTCAGGCTTCGGGCTTCGGGCTTCGGGCTTCGGGCTTCAGGATCGCATCCCTCAGGGTGCCAGCCGAGTCCTTCCGTTGTTTTGCCTGAAGCCCGCAGCCTGAGGCCTGTAGCCCATGGAAGCGAAGGCTTGGGGCGTGATTTTCATGGCAGGCTTCGGGCTTCGGGCTTCGGGCTTCAGGCTTCGGGCTTCAGTCATCGGACTCTAGCATTCATTGCCCACAACGCCGCCAGTTTGAAATGCGCTCCAAGAATGGAACATGCGCAGCAACAGGGCCGCCTCTGTGATCGCGAGCCAAGGACACACCCGGAGTGGGAGCACAGTCCAGTGGTCCGTTTAAACTGGGCAGTGCCACGCAGCCTGAAGCCTGAGGCCCGTAGCCCAATTGGCGCCGGCAACAAAGCCGGGGCCTGAAACTTATGAACAGCGAAGCCATCAAGGCCCACCTGCCGCATCGCTATCCCTTCCTGCTGGTGGACCGGGTGCTGGAGCGGGAGCCGGGCGTCCGCGTGGTGGCGGAAAAACTCCTCACCATCAACGAGCCATACTTCCAGGGCCACTTCGCGGACCGCCCTCTGCTGCCGGGCGTGCTGATGCTGGAGATGCTGGCCCAGGCGGGCGGGTTCCTGGAATGCGAATCCCTGGCGGGCAAGAACATTTTTTTGGCCCAGGTGCTGGACGCCCGGTTCAAGGGCTCGGCTTTCCCCGGCGATAAGCTTCGTCTGGAAGTGAGCCCCGACGCGGCTTTTGGAAACCTTTGCCGGATCAATGGAACCGTCAGCTGCGAAGGCCGCGTGCTGTGCACCGCGAAATTGCTCTTGATGAACGCCGCTGGCCCCGAAGGCCCCGGTCATGAACGAGGGGGACCGCCCGGTCACTCCGCTCCCTCTACTCCCACCGAACAGCTGCTCGCGCAGCTTCCCGCTCGCAAGCTCGCGGAGGTGGGAACCCTCCCCTCGTGCACCCCCCCTAATGACCGGGCAAAGCCCGGCCACCACGTCGTATGACCCGGCGCGTGGCCATCACCGGCGTGGGCTTCGTTTCCAGCCTGGCGCCGAACGGGCCTTCCACCTGGGCGCGGATGCTGGAGGGAGACTGCGGGATCGGGCCGCTCACCCACCTGAAGATGCCCGGAGAACCCGCGCAGATGGCCGCGGAGGTATACCTGCCTGCGGACCAGAAGCTGGATCGAAGGGTCACCAGAGCAGAATTCATCGCCCTCACGTCGCTCCGGGAAGCCCTGCAAACGACCCTTGGAACCCAGGGGCTGGATCCTCGCCGCATGGGCGCCTTCCAGGGCGCCGGGACCTCGGGCCTGCCCTCCGCCGAGACCTATGTCCAAGCCCGCATGGCCGGGCAAAGGCCCGGCGCGGTGGATGCGATCTACCAGAGCCCCACCACCATCACGGATGCGCTGGGCAAGGAACTGGGTGCCACAGGGCCACGGAGCACCGTCATGACAGCCTGTTCGTCTTCCCTCATAGCCCTTGGGCAGGCCTGGGAGCGCATTGCCGAAGGCGAGCTGGATCTCGCCGTGGCCGGTGGCGCCGAAACGCTTTGCATGACCACCTATGCGGGCTTCTCAAGCCTCAAGGCCATGGACTCCAGCCCCTGCCGGCCCTTCAGCCGGGATCGCGCGGGACTCAATCTGGGCGAGGGCTCCGCGCAATTCATCCTGGAACCTCTGGATCAGGCCATGGCCCGGGGCGCCGAGATTTTCGCCGAGGTGAACGGCTATGGCGCCAGCCTGGACGCCCATCATTCCACGGCGCCCCATCCCGAAGGCGAAGGCGCGGCCCGGGCCATTTCCATGGCCATGGCATGCGCTGGCTTCAATCCTGACGACGTGGATTTCATCAGCGCCCACGGCACCGCCACGCCCGCCAACGATGGTGCCGAAACCTCCGCCATCAAAAGCGCCCTGGGTGATGCGGCGAACAGGGTTTCCGTGACTTCCACCAAGTCCCAGTTCGGCCACACCCTCGGCGCGTCCGGCGCCGTGGGCGCCTTCGCGGCGGTGATGGCCCTCAGGACCGGCTGGTTGAGCCCCACCTTGAGACTGGAAGACCCCGATCCCGAATGCGATCTGGACTGCACGCCGCTTCACGCCAGGGAACGCCGCGTGCGGGCGGCCCTGGTCAATGCCTTCGCCTTTGGCGGCAACAATGCCTGCCTCGCATTGAAGCGCTGGGAGGGGCGATGAGTCTTTCCAGCCGAAACGGCGTCGTCATCTCAGGGCTGGGCCTGGTGCTGCCCTGTGGTGATGGCATCGAAGCCGCACAGCGATCATGGGCTTCTGGAGAACCCTGCTTTGCGGACTTGCCGCCCAGCCTGGGGATCGGACGCGGCGCCTTTTGCGCGGCCTTCAATCCCGCGGGCATCATCCCGCCCATGCAGCTGCGGCGGTTGGACCGGCCCTCCCGCTTCGCCTGGAGCGCGGTGCATCAGGCCTTGGCGGATGGAGGCATGGACTGGAAAGCCGGCGCGCTGGGCGACCGGGTGGCCATGACAGTGGGCACTGTCACGGGCGGAAGCGAGGCCGGGGAAGCCTTCATGCAGCCCTATTTCCAGCGGGGGCCCGAAGGCGCCTCCCCCATGGTGTTTCCCAACTGCGTGGCCAACGCCGCCTCTGGGCATGTGGCCCTGGCCTTCGGCATCAAGGGTCCCAGCATCACCCAGGTGGCGCGGGAAAACGCGGCCTTCACGGCGCTGGACCAGGCCATGCGCTGGCTGCGGCGGAACGTAGCGGAGGCGGTGCTGGTCATCGGCACGGATGGCCTCTTCCCACTTCAGGTGGAGCTGCTGCGCCGCTCCGGGCGCCTGGCCCTCCAGGGCAGCCCCATTGCGAATGCCGCCACAGGCTACCTTCCGGGCGAAGGGGCCCAGGCCTTCCTGCTGGAAACCCGCGAGCGGGCCGAGTCCCGGGGCGCCCGCATTCGCAGGGAAGTGGTGTCGGTGAGCTGCGTGTCGCCCCGAGAAGAGACCTCCCAGGCCCGCGCGCAAGCCTTGGCTGTGGCCGCTTCGGAGGCCCTGGGCTCATCGTCCCCAACTGCCTGGATTGGAGGCAGCAATGGCTCCCAGCGTTTGGACGAATTAGAGCTGAGCCTTCAAAAGTGCCATCCCCATTGGCCAAAACCCCGGTTCCCGAAACTCATCTGGGGCGAATTCTGCGGCTCAGGGGGCCAACTGCTGGCCGCCGCGTTGCTGGGGGACGAAGAGGGCCCGATCCTCGTCACCGGGCCCGGCTCCCTAGGCTCCCAGTGCGCGGCGGTGATCAAGCGGGTTAGTCTCTAGGCATGGGCTTCCGTGATCCCCACGCCATCCTGCTCAACCGCTCCAGCATCCTGGTGGTGACGAGCGTAGGGGTGGGTTTGCTCACCTTGAGCTACGTGCTGGGCGTCCAGGTGGGCAAGCAGAGCGCTGCCCTGCTGCGGCCCGCATCCAAAGGCAGCGGCGAGGATCTCCAAGCTTTGCAGGCGCCCATCCAGGAGCAGCTGAAGGCCATTGACGGCAGGGACGACGAAACCCCGGCAAAATCCAATTCAACCGTGGGCGCGAAACCCGAGGTGAAACCGGAAATCCAATCCGCACCCAAAGCTGTATCAACGACTTCAACCTCGGCGGTTCCAGGCAAGTGGACCCTGCAGCTGCTCTCCACGCCCGACAAGGCGGAAGCGGAGCGCGTGGCCGCCAAGGCCAAGGCCGCGGGTTTCACCGCCCAGGTCGTGAAAGGAAAAGGCCTCTTCAAAGTGCGGTGGAACCACGCGGGGACCAAACCCGAGGTGGACACGGCTGCCACGAAAATGAAGGCCGCGGGCTTCAAGCCCTTCGCCGTGCCCGTGGAGTGAAGGATGAATCCGTCCGCGCAACATCTCCGCTGGCGCCTCACGGTGCCCGAATCCATGGAAGAGGGATTCAGCCAATGGCTTTTAGGATTCGGCGCCACCGCCACCTATCGCGAGGCGGACCCTCCGAACCATTTCTACGCCTATTTCAAGCCTGGCTCTGAAGGCCCGGATCCACTGGGCCTTTCGGCCTTCCCGGGCGTGGTGCTGGAAGCCGCCGAGATCTTCGGCGACGAGGATTGGATCGCCAAGAGCCGGGAGGGATTCGGCTCCTTCGACGTGGGCTCGCGCTTCTTCATCCGGCCTCTTTGGGATGCGGGATCCATGCCCTTGGATCGCTTCGCCATCACCGTGAATCCCGGCCTGGCCTTTGGCACCGGCGGGCATGAGACCACGCGGCTGTGCATGGAATTCCTGGAGCAGCTCGCCAGGGCGGGCAAGCTCAAAGGGTCCATCCTGGACATCGGCGCTGGCACGGGCATCCTCTCGCTCACCGCGTACATCCTGGGCGCGCGGGACATCACGGCCTTCGACATTGATCCCGATTGCGGGCCCGCCATGGCGGAATTCGTCCACATGAACAACGGCCTGGGCGGGCCCACGCCCTTCGACTACTTCGTGGGCGATCTCCACGATGAACGCATCCACCCGCCCTACCACGGGCTGCTGGCGAACATCCTGCTGCTGACCATCCAGGAGCTGCTGCCCCGCATGGCGGAGATCGCCGAGCCCGGCGGCTGGCTGGTGGCTTCGGGCATCCTCGCCGAGTGCCAGGACGAAGCCCTGGTGAGCCTTGCCGCCCACGGCTTCAAGCCCCTGGAATTGCGCACTGAAGGCGCCTGGGTGGCGATTCTGGCGGAGCGAGTGTGAGACAGACAAAAGACTGGACACGGAAGACGTGGAAATTCGCAGAATCGCTAGTTAAGGGACAAGCCAATCATGGGTTTTTGGATGGTGAAGTGTTGTGTATTCATCTGCATGACCGTTTCCAGTCCCAGTTTTTTATCCCCTTTATCCCCTTCATCCCTGTTAAAAAAGCTTTTAAAACAGGGATGAAGGGGATGGAGGGGATGTCGTGGAGGGCGCTTCGCGCCGCCAATTACCCTATTTTCTTAATGTCCTCAAAATCTCCTTTGAGAATGGCCCCTGAATCAGTTCGAGATCCGGTCACGGAGCCTTTTCAATGATCTTTGCGAATTCAAATCGCCCCATCGGTGTTTTCGATTCCGGCATCGGCGGGCTGACGGTGGTCCACGCGCTGCGCCGCCTGTTTCCGGGCGAATCCCTTGTCTATCTGGGCGACACGGCCCGCGTGCCCTACGGCACCAAGAGCCACGCCACCATCGAACGCTACACTTTGCAGGCCGGCGCGATCCTCCAGCGCTATGATCCGAAACTCCTGGTCATCGCCTGCAACACCGCGTCGGCCCATGGCCTTCCGGCCCTGCAAGCGGTCGCCAAATGCCCCGTTGTGGGCGTCATCGAGCCCGGGGCCGAACGGGCCGCTGGAGTGCAAGGTCCCGTGGGCGTCATCGGCACCCTGGCCACGGTCCAAAGCGGTGCCTATGAAGCCGCCATCCGCCGCCGCTCACCTAACGCCGAAATTCATAGCCTGGCCTGCCCCCTGCTGGTGAGCCTCGCCGAAGAAGGCTGGCTCGACGATCCCATCACCACGGAAATCTGCGAGCGCTACTTGAAGCAATTGCCAGACACCGTGAAGACCATCGTGCTGGGCTGCACCCACTACCCGGTGCTGCGCCCCTCTCTTGATCGCGCGCGGCCCGGCACCACGTGGATAGACAGCGGAAAGGCCACCGCCAGCGCCGTGGATGCCCTCCTCAAAAGTTCCGTCGGCTATCGCACCGAAAGCTCAAGCGGCCCTCTGCGCGTCCTCTTCACCGATGCCGGCACGCGCTTGAAGGAAGTAGGCTCGCGGTTCCTCGGCGAGACGCTGGATGCCGTGGAGTTGGTGGAGCTATAGAAGCCTTAGTGCCCCGAGATGCTTTTCTTCAGATCAAGGACGCGCGGTTCTCCCAGACGATCTTGGCCTTTGTTTTTCTGGATGTAGCCGGCAATGGCATCGGAAAGGTAGTACCCCGCCATGACTTTCCGGTTCCGGCCTTGGACGAAGGTGGAAAACCCGTCTCCGCCGTCCGCCAGGAATGAGCTCGTCACGATCCGGTAGCTTGCCTCGTCCCGGATTGGTTGCCCGTTCAGGGTGATGGACTTCACCCGCTGGCCCAAGGGGAGAGAGCTGTCATAGCGCATTTCGAATCCATGCGAGACCTGGAGCACGCCGTTGGTCACCCCAGCCGCATGTTCCATCAGGGCCTTGATCTGCCGTCCCGTCACCTCCATGGCCACGATTTCGTTCGTGAAGGGGAACGCGCTGAGCACGTCACCCAGGGTGACCTCCCCTTGTTGGATGTCGGCCCGGATCCCTCCCGAATTGGTGATGCCCAGTTGGGCCTCGGGCATCGTGGCCAGGATGGCGTCGGCGGCCAGGTTGCCGAGGGGCGAGGATTCGCCATAGGCGCGGGTCAGAGGCACACTGGTCCTCCCGATCTTCCGCTTGGCCTCGGCATCCAGCTTGGCCTGCCAGGCGAGGATCACTTCCTGGGATTGGGGATCGGGCGTCCATTCATCGGCGAAGATCGTCTTCAACTCGAAATGGGACACCTTGAGTTTCCGGGTCTTGTCATCCACATTGAGCACGAGCTTGCCCACATTGATCCCACCGCTATCCGTGGACATCACCAAGGTCTTTCCGACAACGATGGGCTTCGGAGTCCCCACGTGGGCATGTCCGGTGATGAGCACATCCAGGCCTCTCACCTGCTTGGCCGTCTGGATGTCTTGGTCCAGCGCACGCTCCACATCCTGGTTCCCAAGGCTGGACTGCCTGGCCGGCGTGCCTTCATGGATCAGCAGCACGGTGATGTCCACCTTGCTCCGGATTTCATCCAGGTATTTTTGCAGATACGGGATTTCATCCCGGACATCAATGCCGATCCGTCTTTCCGCGCTGACGGTGTCATAGAAGGCGAACCGGCCGTGGAGGCCGATGACCCCGATCTTCACTCCTCCCTTTTCGAGGATTGTGTAGGGGATGTTCCAGAACGGAACCTGGCTGTCCTGGTAGAACGCATTCCCGAGCAGCACGGGAAATTTCGCCCGGCTCACCTGGACCAGGGTGTTGTCCCACCCATGGTCGAATTCGTGGTTCCCGATGGAAACCGCGTCGAACCCCATGGTGTTCATGACGTCTATGACGGCCCTGCCCTTGGTGAGGCTGCTGAGGTAGGGACCCGTGAAATAGTCGCCCGCATCGAAATAGAAGGTGGCCGGGTTCAGCCTTTTCTGCTGCTTCACGTAGGTGGCGATGTTGGCGAAGCCCCCGATGGCCCTGTTCTTGTCCACGTAGGGCAGCTTGTAGGGCACGAGATGGGCATGGAGATCGTTCGTGTAGAGGATCGTTACATCTCCCGCGCCGAGGCACAGCGTGAAGGAGGCGATCAAAATCCAAAACAGTTGCCTGAGTTTCATATGCTTCCCTCAACGATCCTGCTTCAGCCCGGCGACGACTCTCCCGATACTGCCGGGGATTGAAGTCCACCTGCAACGGTGAATGTCCTATACACGAGGTGGGTCCGCGTTAAAAGCTGACCACCCTGCTTTTCAGCGCGGATTTGGATAGCGGTCCCCAGGCGCGTCCGTCGTGGCTCTGGGGGCGGTTGTCGCCGAGCATTAAATAACCGTTGCCACAATCCCAGGCACCATCGAGATGATCGCTGCTGCGGACGTAGGGCTCGTTGAGCCGCGATCCATTGATGAGGATCTCGCCATCCTTCGCCTCGATACGCTCGTTCGGCAGGCCCACGGCGCGCTTCACGGACATGCCTTCGGGTCCCTGCACCAGCCAAAGTTGTCCGCGTTCCGGCGGGCCGCCGCACCAGGCCCACAGGGCCCAGACCAGTTCGCCGTCCTGCAAGGCGGGCTCCATGCTGCGCCCCGAAACTTGCACGGGGTGGATCACCGCAATAGGACTCAACGCCAGGGCCAGCGCGGCGATGGGAACCCAGGGTTTCATTGTGGTTTTCTTGAGGGAGCCAGCAGCGCGTGAAGCGCCAGCAAGGCGAGACCCACATCGCGGAGCATCGCCAATTTCATGTCGAAGAGCCGCTGCTCTTTGGTCTTCTGCACCTGGGATGCGCCAAAGCAGCCGCAATCCACGGGGTTGCCTTTCACAAGGTTGAACCCGAGGCTGCCGATGAAGATAAGCATCAGAAAAAGGATCATAGTTGCCGCGCTGCGCCTGGCCACACCCAGGACCAATCCCAGGGCCGTGAGCGCCTCCAGCCAGGGCAGCGTGAGCGCCAGCGGGGCCACCAGGGCCATCGGCAGCAGACCATAGGCGAAGACCGCCTGGGCAAATCCCGGCGGATCCATCAGCTTCGGGACCGCCGCCATGAGCATCACGGCGGCGAGAACGATACGGGAAACGCGCAACACGAGAGGATGGACCAGCCAGACGCGGACTTTCATCCCTGAACCTCTACTGCGGCAACCCTGTTTGAGTCCGCGAGTTTCGGCTCAGCACTCAGGACTCGGGACTCAGGGCTCAGGACTTGAGACTTGGGACTTGGGACTTGGGACTTGAGACTCGGCATCCGGCGGCCACACCCCGCATAAGGACTCATGGCTTTCCCCCTGTGGCCACTGGCCCCTTCCGGGCCTCCCAATCCGGAAATCCATCGGTGTAGATCCGCAAGTTGCGGAAGCCCGCCAGCCATAGTTTCTGGGCCACGAGGTAGCTGTCGTGGCAGTCGCCGCCGGAACAGTAGACCACGATGGGCAGCTTCAGATCTGCCGTGAACAAAGAAAGCTGGTCCACCTTTTCCGCCAAGCCATCCTCCCACGCGGAGAAGCTTCTGGCGCCTGGAATGTGGCCCTGCTCGTACAGGGCCGTGCGCCTGGCATCCAGGAAGACCGCGCCGTGGGCGTGAAGCCAGGCAGCCTCCTCGCCGGTGATGGCGCCTTGAGCTTCCTGCACGAGTGGTGGAAAGCGCGCCATCAACTCGGCCTTGAGATCTGGTGGCGGTGCTGGAACCAGTGTGATTGTTTTTGATCGCGGGGCGGAGGGGTCAACCTTCCCCATCGGTTTGGGTGAGGCTGATGGCGCGGGGGCCAGGAGGGGCGGTGAGGCCGCGGCCGGGAGCGCAGGCAGCATGGAGGCCACCGGCCGCGCCGGCTCCTTGAGCCGCCAGGAAAGGCGCCGGGTGGGACCCGCCAGGGCATTGGCGCACCACGCGCAAACCAGGGCCAGCGCCACGTAGGCGGGGATCTCCATCCAGGGTTGAATACGCATCTTGTGGATCCTCACTTCCCAGATCGAGTGTTGAACCAACACGATTTTCGATTTGCGATTTTCGATTGAAGCCCATCGGGGAGATGGATGTTCCCAATCGTCAATCGCCAATCGTCAATCGTCAATCGTCAATCGAACACAGGAGATCTGCCGCGGATCATGCGCGACCGGGTCTCACCGCGAGCCGTCTGCCACGGCCATCCGTGAGCGCGACTTCGGAAAGCCGGGCGGGTGCGGGCACGTGGGGCGCCAGTTCATCCGCCAGTTTTCGCGCCAGTTCCGTCGGCCCTGCCAGCCCCAGCTCCGAGAGCAACCCGCCTTGCAGAGGCGCGAGGATGCGATCCAGGACGGCTTCCAGTTCGCGGAAGTCCATCACCACATCAAAGGCATCCAGGCCTTGACGCGACGTGATGACTTCCACGGTGTAATCGTGGCCCTCCCAGGCTCCATCGGGAGTCCGGAACACCACGGAAAGCGGCCGTTCCACGGCGGCGTCGAAGAAGAGGTTCTTCAGGGGAGCTGAATCCATTCCTTGATTCTGACAGCGCTTTACTCAGGCATGGTCGAGTTGGTGAGGTGCATGGATGGCGCAAGGGGCTGCGTCAGTATTTCAATGGTCGCTTTTCAATTGACGATTGGGGATATCCACAGGCACTGGGTCCCAATCGAAAATCGTAAATTGCAATTCGAAAATATCGCGGATGGTCCAAGATTCCTGAGTCAAAGGTTGAATGCCGCTTGCTGCCTCACCTGCGGTAGGCCACCAAATTTCCCAGGAGCGGGTCATACTCGTTGGAAACTCGGGTCCACGCCCCTAAGCGGGACATGTATGGAGGCACCATGAAGCCGCTGGAGATCGCACTGTTCTGGGTGTTCGTGGCAGGAGCCATGGCCTTCTTCGGATGGACCATCCGCCAGCGCATCGCCACCCTCAAGGCCGGTCTGCCGGACCCTCGCCTGGATCGCCCCCTGGAGCGGCTGAAAGGCGTGCTGGTGCTGGTTTTCGGACAGCAGCGGCTCCTGCGGGACCCCTATGCTGGCTTCTACCACGTGCTGATCTTCTACGGATTCTGTGTGTTGAGCCTCCGCTCCCTGGGATTGATCCTCGAGGGGCTCTTCAATTGGCACATGACCGAGGCCCTGGGCAGATTCGGGCTGGTCTACCAAGGCACCAAGGATCTCTTCGAGTTGCTGGTGCTGGTGGGCATCAGCCTGGCCATGGCCCGGCGGCTGTTCGCTAAACCCTGGCGCGTGGAGAACTCCAAAGATGCATGGGCCACCCTGAGCCTCATCGCCGGATTGATGATCACGGACCTGCTGGCGGATGGCGCCTTCATCGCCCTCCATGCCCCCGGGTGGCGCTCCTGGGCCTTCGCCAGCAACGCGGTGGCGGGACTAATGGGCCATGGCACAGGCACGCTGGTGCTCTACAAGAGCATGTGGTGGGCGCACCTGGCCATCCTTTTCGGGTTCCTCAACTTCCTGCCCTACTCCAAGCATTTCCATGTGCTGACCTCGGTCTTCAACGTGTATTTCCGGGCCCTGGAGCCCCACAAGAACCTAAAACCCATGGACCTGGAAGCCGATCATTTCGGCGCCAACCGCATCCAGGATTTCACCTGGAAACAAATGCTGGATTTCTACACCTGCGTGGAATGCGGCCGCTGCCTGGAAGCCTGCCCCACCACGGTCACCGGCAAGCCCCTGCGCCCCAAGAATTTCGGCAACGACTTGCGCCATTACTTGAGCGCCACCCAGCTCGAGGACATGGCCCAGGACAAGCCCGTGCCCGAGGACCGCAAGCTCATTGGCGGCCCCATTCCCGAAGGTTCCGTGTGGAATCTCAATCAGGATCATTCCCCCTGGACCGCCGGACAACTGGGCGGCGCCATCAGCAGCGACACCATCTGGGCCTGCACCACCTGCGGCTATTGCGAATGGGCCTGCCCTCTGGAAATCAGTTTCGTGGACAAGCTCGTGCAGATGCGCCGCTACCTCACCTTGGAAGAGAGCGATTTCCCCGCGGAGGCCCAGATCGCCTTCAAGGGCATGGAGCGCCAGGGCAACCCCTGGAATCTGGCCCAGGCGGATCGCGCCAAGTGGTCCGAAGGTCTGGATGTCCCCTCCCTCGCCGACAAGCCCGCTGCCGAGTACCTGTTCTGGGTGGGCTGCGCAGGCTCCTATGACGCGGCGGGACAGCGCGTTTCGAAGTCCTTGGTGAAGCTGCTGAAGGCGGCGGACGTCTCCTTCGCCATCCTGGGCACCGAGGAATCCTGCACCTGCGAATCCGCCCGGCGCCTGGGCAATGAGTATCTGTTCCAGTCCGCCACCGAAGCCAACATCGAAGTACTGAAAGGCCATGGGGTGAAGAAGATCGTCACCACCTGCCCCCACTGCTTCAACACGCTGAAGAACGAGTATCCGGATTTCGGCGGCCACTTCGATGTGGTCCACGGCAACGAACTGGTCTCGGAATTGGTATCGAAGGGCAGGATCAAGCTCGAACAAACCGTCGAGGCCGATCTTACCTATCACGATCCCTGCTACCTGAGCCGCTACAACGGCCAGGTGGACGCCCCCCGCGCCATCCTGGACGCGATTCCCGGCGTCAAGGTCACTGAGATGGAAAAGCACGGCGAAGCCACCCAGTGCTGCGGCGCCGGGGGCGGGCGCATGTGGCTGGAAGAAAAGCTGGGCACCCGGGTCAATCATGCGCGCTTCGAGCAGGCCCTGGAGACCAAGGCCACCACCGTGGCCGTGGGCTGCCCCTTCTGCAACGTGATGCTGAACAATGCCGCGGGGGAGACCGGCCACGAATCCATCCAAACCAAGGACGTGCTGGAACTCGCCGCCCTGGCGCTGAAGTAACATGAATCATGCTTGATCCCCGGCTTCTGGAAATCCTCTGCTGCCCCGCCGAACAGGATGGCGAACCCTGCCATGGCGACTTGAGCGAAACGCCCGATGGGCTGCTGTGCGCGAAGTGCGGCCTGCTCTACCCCATCGAGGACGGCATCCCCGTGATGCTCAGCGACCACGCTAAAAAGGCCAGCGCGTGAAGCTCGACTCCAGCCACGCAGGCTCGCTGCTGGCCCGCATCCGCGGGCTCAAGGTGGCGGTGCTGGGGGACCTGATGCTGGATGAATATCTCTTCGGCGAGGTGAACCGCATCTCGCCCGAAGCGCCCGTGCCCATCGTGCGGATCGTGCGCGAAAAAGCCGTGCTGGGCGGCGCCGCCAACGTCGCCGCCAATCTGCGGGCACTGGGCGCCGAGCCCCTGCTCATGGGCACCCTGCAAAAGGACGCGGCGGGCGAACGGCTCGTGGAGTTGCTGGCGCGTCTGGGCATCTCCAGCGAGGGGCTGGTGCTGGATCCCACCCGGCCCACCATCATCAAGACCCGTGTCATCGGCCACACCCAGCAGATGCTGCGCATTGACCGGGAGGAGCCCAGCGCATTGGGTGAACAGGCCGTGCTGGACCTCATGGAACAGCTCAACAACTGCCTTTCCGAAGTGGGCGCCCTCATCGTTTCGGATTACGCCAAGGGCATCATCGGCCCCCAGGTGATGGACGAGGTCCGTTCGCTCTGCGCGCGCCATCAGATTCCCTGGATCGTGGACCCCAAGCCCGCCCATCGCGCGCTCTACCATGGCGCCACGCTCATGACGCCCAACCGGAAAGAAACCGCTGAATTGAGTGGGATGGCCGCGGATGGCGATGCCGAAGTCGCGGCGGCCGGGAAAGCGCTGCTGGAAAGTCTCGGCCTTTCAGGCCTGCTCATCACCCGCAGCGAAAAGGGCATGGCGCTTTTCGCGACCGACGCGGAGCATTCCGCCCCCTGGATGATTCCCACCATGGCGCAGGAAGTTTTCGACGTGAGCGGCGCTGGAGATACGGTCATCGCCGCCTTCAGCGCGGCCGTGGCCGCGGGCGCCGACTGGAAGGACGCCGCCATGCTCGCCAACGCCGCCGCTGGCGTCGTAGTGGCCAAGATGGGCACCGCCACCGTCACCGCCGAAGAGCTGCTTGCGCATTTTCACGAGCAGGAAGCGGTATGAGGGCCAGCTTGAAGTCCTGGGTCCTGAGTCCTGAGGTTCGATGAGGATGCGGCCAGAGGCCGCAACTCTTCATTTATAGGCGCGCCAAAGGCGCCGCCAGATTGCCCCAGGACCCAGGACTCAGGACTGATTCCTCCCTCACCACTTCATACCCCATCAGTCCCGGAGCTCCACGCTCAGCACGTAGTGATCGCCTTTGGGCAGGCGATCCTTCACCTGGAAGAAAGCCAGATCGAAGGATTCAGTCGTACCGGGTTTCACCGTTCCTATTTTCGTTCCCCCATTGGCGGCTCCCAGCAGGCGCCCCTCCTTGTCGAAGACCGCGATGGCGAATCCCGGCGTGCGGGGTTTCCTGGATGTGTTGGTCACGTGGATGAGGGCGCGGCTGCCGTAATCAGGGCCTTGGAGTAACTTGGGCCTGGGTTCCCGTTTGCCGATGGCGATGGACGTCACCTTGAGGCCATCCACGTTGATTTCGAGCCGCTGCGACTGGTTCCAATGGAAGGGAAAAGTCTCACTGAAAAAACTCAAGGATTGGGATGGGGCGGGAGCTGGCAATGCTGGCTGGACGATGCCGACCTCCCCTTTTGGGGGCTCCGCAGGTTTTGCGGGCTGGGCCGGCTGATCTTGCAGGGCAAGCAGGAAGGCGAGGGAAAGAAGGCTCATGAAAACTCCAGAGACATAAATCAAGGCCGCAACCTTGAGTGCAGGCCGCGGCGCTTAAAGTTCCAGCACAAATTGTGAGGAATCAATTTCTTCCGAACAGGCCGCCAAACAGGCTCTTCTTCACCGGGGCGGTTTCGTTGGCGAGGGTGGGGGCGGGGCCGATCTGCGTGATGCGGCGCAGGCGCTCGAAGACCGGGCGCAGGGCGGGCACCTTGTTGGCCTCCAGCCAGTTCTCGCTGAACTGCCGGGCCACCAGGTGGTATTCCTTCACGCGGCCCTGCTCCACCATCAGGATCAACTGATCCATGGCTACATTGGAAAGGGTCTCGGTTTCCAGTTGAATCTTCAGCAGATTGGGATCCTTGACGGAATCCTCCTGGGATGCGAGCGGGGGGGGCGTCGCCGCTGGCATGGACAGGGCCACCGTGGGCGCGGGCGCAGGTGGCGGCGGGGTCAAGGACGGCATCGGCATCGGCATCATCATGGTCCTTGCCTGGGGCGAACCGTTCTCGCTGGGCATGTCCTCGCGATGCAGGATCCGGGTGGACGCGGTGGGTTCCGGTTCGGCGGTTTGAGCCGTCATGGCCCGGTCCAATTCACGCGAGGACAGCACCGAGGTGGAGCCCGGTTCTATCGGATCATCAAATTGAGGCGCGGGGATTCCGCCCAAGGTCAATTCAAGGGCATCCAGCGTGGATTCGACGTCCATGGGCGCGCCCCCCCGCATCCCCATGGATTGCGGTCGCGCGCGCTGCACGGAGGGAGTCCCGGCCATGAGTTTGTCAATGGCATCCCGGGCCGAGCTGTAGGTGGAAGTGCCTTCTGCGAAGGACGCATTTCCCATTCCTGGAGTGCTTTCGGCCAGGCTTTCCGGCATGGGCGGCGGTCCCCCGAGACCCAAGGCCTCCAGCTCAGCGATCGAATGGGCCGGCAACGCGGGTGGCGCTGAAAATGGCCGATGTTCCGGGTGGGCCTCGGGGTTCAATACCAGGGTTCTTTCCGAAGCGCTGTCGGGCTCTTCCAGGTCCTGAAGGGTGAGCGGCGGAAGGTCGTTCAAAGGACCCTCCGCGGTGACGGCGGCTTCATCCGAGAAGGCAGCCTGGAGTTCCGCTTCGGAAATGCCCGCGGTGGTGCCCGTCTGGATGTTCAGATCCTGGGCCTCCACGCCCACCGTGGCTCCAGCCTCGTCTTGGAATTCACTGTAGTCGGACTGAGCCTCCGGGCCGGCCCCGGGGAATGGGCCCGCAGCCATCAAGCGCTGGACCTCCCCCGCGATGGAGAAGACGTGATCGCAGGTGAAGCACTTGGCCCGGCGGTGGCGGGAAAGCACGCGGGGCGGGCGCAACGCATAGTGTGTTGCGCATTTCGGGCAGTGAACGGATTCAAGCACGGCGCACTCCGAATGGTTACGGCAATCTTAGGCCCAAACCCCTCCAGACTCCATCCTTTGGCTCCCGGTATCCTGAAGAAAGATCCGGAGGAGGCAAGCGTGACAGGAGTGCTCATCACCGTGGAGGGCGTGGAGGGGTCGGGCAAATCCACCCAGCTGCTGCGGCTCTCGGAGCATCTCCGGCGCCTGGGCCTGCCCATCGTGGTGTCCAAGGAACCCGGCGGCACGCCGCTGGGCCGGGATCTGCGGACCTTGCTGCTGACGCGGCATCCCAGCGGCGAAGCCTGGTGCGCCGAAGCCGAACTGCTGCTGTTCTACGCCGACCGCGCCCAACATCTGGCCCAGGTCATCCGCCCCGCCATCGAGGCCGGCAAGATCGTGCTCGTGGACCGTTTCGAGGACAGCACCCGGGCCTATCAGGGCGCCGCGGGAGTTCCGGAGCACACGCTGGACCGGCTCCATGAACTGGTGGTGGGGCGGCTGAAGCCCCATTTGACGCTGCTCCTGGACATGGATCCCGCCATCGGCCTGCAGCGCGTGGAAATCCGCAATCTCTCCATGGGGGATGAGTTCAAGGAGACCCTCTTCGATGAAAGGCGCCTGGAGTTCCACACCGCGGTCCGGGCGAGGTTCCTGGCCATCGCCCAGGCCGAGCCCTTGCGCGTGGCCGTGATACCCGCGCGGGATGCCCCCTCCCTGGTGGAGGAATCCATCTGGCGCCGCGTGGCGCCCCTGCTGCGCAACGCCGGATTCACGGTGGAATGATGTTTGATCAGCGCCTCGTCGGCCATCAGGCCATCCGGGAAAAACTGCTGTCCCGCCTTCAAGCAGGAAAACTGGCGGGGTCCGTGATCTTCGCGGGACCCGAGGGCATCGGGAAACGGCGCATCGCCCTGGAACTCGCCCAGCGGGAGCTCTGTTTCAAAGGCACCGCCTGCGGGGCCTGCCAGGGGTGCAAGGCATTCTGGACGGATCCGCTGCCCAAGGAATTGCCGAACCTGCTGCGCATCGCGCCGGAAGGCAAGGCCGGAATCATCAAGGTGGGCGTCGTCCGCGATTCCGATCTGGTGGAAGGCGGCGTCATCGCCTGGGCATCCATGGCTCCGCCCCCCAGATGCCACCGCTGGATCCTCATCGAAGATGCCCACCGCCTCCACGGCGCCGCGGCCAACATGCTCCTGAAGACGCTGGAGGAGCCGCCGCCGGGCACCCATGTGGTGCTCATCACCCACCGCCCCGAAGCCATGCTGCAGACCATCCGCTCCCGCTGCGAGCGCATCGCCTTCGCCCCGCTGCTGCCCGAGGAAGCCTGGGCCGTGGCCAGCGGCCATGGCTGGCTCGAGGCCGAGCGGGAGGCCTGGACGGCCCTCTCGGCGGGTTCGCTGCGGAACCTGGAACGCGAGGCCTTCGAGCGCGCCGCGGCCCAGGTGGATGCCTGGCTCCGGTTGAGTTCGGGCGTTTCCTATCGCGAAGCCGCCGGGCCCCTGATCCCCGACCGGAACGCGGACCTCGCCGTGAGCGAGCAACTGCGCCAGCCTCTCGAATTGCTGCTGGCCTTGCTCAACGACGCGGCCCGCGTCCGCAGCGGAGGCAAGCCTTCGCTCGCGCCCTGGAAAGCGGGCATCGAACAGCTCGCCGGCTCCCCGGTGGATCTGAAGCTGCCCCAGGATCTCGTCTACCAGGCCCTGCGCCATCTCCCCCGCAATCCCGCGCCGGAGCCCGTGCTGCGGGGGATCGGGATGGTGCTGAGGTGATTCAGCTCATTGGGGCAGCCGCAACTCGGTCGCGCCGATGAATTTCGCCAATCGCTCGAGCGCGTCTTCCAGGGCCTTCTTCCGGGCCCTGGTGGCTTTCACGCCGGGCTCCCACCAGAGGCCCTTGATTTCCAGCAGGTCCTTTTCCCGATGGAATTTCGGATCCAGGCGGCCCAGGATTTTTGCGCCTTCCAGGATCGGCAGCACGAAATAGCCATAAGCCCGCTTGCCATCCGGCACGAAGGCCTCGAAGCGGTAATCAAAGCCGAAGAGCCTCAGGGCCCGCGCACGGTCCCTCAGTACGGGGTCAAAGGGGCATAGCAGCCGCGTGCGGTCCGGCGCGTCCGGCAGCTGCTTCAACAGCTTCTCCCAATCCACAGCCGCATAAGCGGGCCGGGGTTTGGAGCCATCAGCGCCTTCCACCATCACCGCGACAATGCGGCCGGCCCTGGCCTCCCTCTCGCACCAGGCCTGGACCTGGGGGACCTCCAGGACGGCCCAGAAAGCCGCCATTTCTTTGGGCGAAGCCACACCCAAGCGCTCCAGGGCCGATGAGCAGGCCCAATGGATATGCGCATCTTCATCGGGTTCGGGCGCGGCGCGTTGAGCCGGCAGCACCCGTTCCGTCAGATCGTAGAGCTTGTGGAAATGGACGCGCCGGGCGATGGCCAACTCTCCGATGCGCCACAGATAATCAAGCGCCGCCTTCTGGGGTTTCCAGCCCCACCAGGGGCCGCGTTTTTCAGGATGCTCGAAGTCGGCGCTTTTCAGTGGGCCTTCGCGGGTGATGCGCTCCAGGACCTGCGCCACCACCTGATCTCCGTCAATGCCGCGGAAATGGTACTGCCACCAGGCATTGCCCAGGATGCGCGCTTCGTCCCGCCTGAAACGCGGCTTCCAGTGGGGGAACCACTCCACCGGAATGGCCGAGGCATCGTGGGTCCAGTGCTCGAACAGGGACCGGTCCTTTTCCAGCGCCCGCTCGAATTGGGGCTGCCGGTAGGAGTCCATCCGGGTGTGCAGCGTCAGGTGATGGGCCCGTTCCACCACGTTGATGGAATCCATCTGCACGAAGCCCAGGCGCCTGACGAGCTTCAGTAGCGAAGCCTTGGTGGCCGGTCTTGCCGGGTTCTCCAGCAGCCCTTGGGCGCCCATGAACAGACGGCGGGCCGCTGCGGCCGGGATGAGGGGTGGATTCATGGAACAGAGAATCAAAGCGGAGAATCGAATTCCACGCGGTCGCGGCCGAGGTTTTTCGCGCGGTAGAGGGCCACGTCGGACCTTGCCAGCAGGGAGCCCGCATTGGCATCGCCGTCCTGGATCTGGGCCACCCCCAAGCTGACCTTCACGTAGAAAGGGGTGCCATCGGGGCGGCTCACGGGCTCGGTCTTGATGGCATTGCGCAGATTTTCCGCCACGCTCACCGCTTCGTGGCCGTGGGTCTCGGGAAGCACCACCAGGAATTCTTCCCCGCCGAGGCGGCCCACCTGGTCGCTGCCCCGCAGCCGCCCCAGGAGGATCACGCCGAAGGTTTGCAGCACCAGATCCCCCGTGGCGTGGCCATAGGTGTCGTTGACGGCCTTGAAGAAGTCCAGATCCGCGAGGATCACCGAAAGGGGGCGCTTGTAGCGCCGCGCCAGATCGAAATGCTTCTCCAGGTGGCCCAGCACCGTGGCGCGATTCCCCACGCCCGTGAGCGGGTCAATGGTGGTCTGCGTCAGGACGACTTCGTGATAGTGGCGTTCCATGTCGTCCAGCCGCTTCAGCTTGAAGGCATGGCTGCCGACGCGCACCACATCGCCGTTGTGCAGCACCGTGGGCTCGGCATTGGGCGCCAGCCTTTTCCCGTTCACAAAGGTGCCGTTGGTGGAGTCCAGATCCTGCAGGGTGACTGAGACGGCCTGCCCCCCTTCCATCACCACATCCAGCCGCGAATGCCGGCGGCTCACTTCGGCCTCCGCCAGGCAGATGTCGTTGTCCGCTGAGCGGCCGATGATCATGCCGCTGGGCCGCAGGTTGATGACTTCACCGATGGGATGCCCCACGTAGCGGATCAAGGCCCACTCCTCCGCAGGAGCATTGGGGCGGACGTAACCCGTGCCGGTCGCCATGGTGGCGCCGTCCAGATCGAAGGTGTTTTCTTGGGTGGGGCGTTTCGGGTTCATGCCGTTGGCGGGGAATAGGCCAAGGGTAGCACCTCAAGGATTGGGGCGGCCGCGAAGGATTGCCCCATCCGGCAGCCTCCGCCCTGGCCTTGGAGCCAGCGCAGAGATTTCATCCTCGATTCGGCAAAAACTTCTTTGCTTCCCAATCCTGGAACTTGTCGTACCTTCAAGTCAAATCCCAGGAGCTCGATTGGAATCGCGTCCCCCAGAGATGCTCGAAGCCCTGTTCGAACACGCCTTCCAGTTGATGGGAGTCCTGGACGCTGAAGGAAGCATCCTCGTAACCAACCGCTCCGCCCTGGCCCTCATCGGGAAACGGGAGGAGGAAGTCGCCGGCAAGCCCTTCTGGGAGACACCCTGGTGGTCTCACGATCCCAAAGCCCAGGCGGAAGTGAAAGAAGCTATCGCGAAGGCCTCCGCAGGCACCTTCGTCCGTCTGGAAGCGACCCACCGCGGTGTGGATGGGACCTTGAGGGTGGTGGATTTTTCCCTGACGCCCTACCGGGACGGCTCGGGGCAGGTCCGCTGGCTCTTTCCGGAAGGGCGGGATGTCACGGACCGGAAGCTGGCTGAAACGGCGCTCCGGGAAAGCGAGGAGAAGTTCCGCCAGATCTACCAGAAAAGTTACGACGGCATCCTGCTCCTCGACGGGGACCGGTTCGTGGACTGCAACCCAGCGGTGCTGGAGATGATGCGCTGCAGCGAGCCGGAATTGATGCGGATGCACCCCTGGGAACTCTCGCCCCCCGCCCAACCCGACGGGCGCCCCAGTTCTGAGAAGGCCCTCGAGATGATCCAGTTGGCCCACGTAAAGGGGGGCCATCGTTTCGAATGGATGCACCGGCGGACCGACGGCGAGGACTTCCCCGTGGAGGTCACCCTCACGCCCTTCCCGTTCAGCGGCCGGGAGATGCTCTATACCACCTGGCGCGATATCACCGACCGCAAGCGGGAAGAGCAGGAACGCCTGGAGTTGGAGCATCGGGTTTTACACGCGCAGAAGCTGGAGAGCCTGGGCATCCTCGCCGGGGGCATCGCCCACGACTTCAACAACCTCATGACCGCCATGATGGGCCGTCTCGACCTGGCAACTCTGGATTTGCCGGATGGCCACAAGGCTCAGGAACACCTCAAGATCCTCAAGGGCATCCTGGACCGGGCCACGGACCTGACCCAGCAGATGCTCGCCTATTCAGGCCGGGGCCGTTTCGTGGTGGGGCCCACGGACCTGAGCCGGGTGGCCCGCCAAATGGCCGCGCTGCTCGCCTCGTCTCTATCGAAGAAGATCCAGCTGGACCTGGATCTCGCCGAGGACTTGCCGTCGGTGGAGGGCGACGCCGCCCAGCTGCAGCAGGTGCTGCTGAACCTGGTCACCAACGCTGCGGACGCCATCGGGGACCAGCCGGGGCGCATCCGCATCGCCACGGGGATGGCCACCCTGGACGCCTCCGATGCGGCGGGTCTCCGCGCGGAACTTCCGCCCAGGCCCGGAGCCTACGTGTACTTGGATGTGAGCGACACGGGGTGTGGCATCGCCCCGGAATTCCAGACGCGGATCTTCGAGCCCTTCTTCTCCACCAAAGATGCCGGCCGGGGCCTCGGGCTCTCGGCCCTGCTGGGGATCCTGCGCTCCCACCACGGCGCCCTGGGGATGAACACCACTCCCGGCGAAGGCACCACCTTCCGCCTCTTCTTTCCCAGCGCGGGAGCCCCTGCCCTGGCCAAGGCAGAGACCGTGGAGATCCAAGCAGCCCTGGGGGCAGGGCTTCGCGTTCTGCTGGTGGATGACGAAGCAAACATCCGGGACTCCACGCGCCATCTCCTGGAGAGCATGGGTTGCCAGGTGGACCTCGCCTGTGATGGTGCCGAGGCGCTGGAGAAGCTGGACTCCGGGGAAGCTTTTTCCATCATGATCCTGGACCTCATGATGCCGAGGATGGATGGCCGGCAGACGCTTGCCGCGCTGAAGCAAGACCATCCAGACCTGCCGGTGGTCCTGTGCAGCGGCTATAGCGAGCAGGAGATCCCGGGGGATTGGACCGGCGTCTTCCTGGCGAAACCCTACTCGCGGGAACAGCTCAAAGATGCCCTGTTGAGGGCCCTAGCGAAGTAAGGATGGCGCGACGCAAAGCCTCACCGCCCGGAAGGCTAACGGGTGTATGGTTGTGACGCTATCAACCCAAAGGGAGAGCGCGTGACTAACCAGGAAAAGTTAGCGGTCATTCAGGCGGCGGCCAAGTTGTCAGAGCGACCAGAACACCTTAAGAACAACATCCGAAAAGTGTTGGAGGCACTCGAAGACCCCAACCTGTGGCCAGAAGAACCCAAAAGGACAGCATCGGCACAAGAGCTTCGAATGTAAAAACGCCCGGAACACCTTTGCCCGATGTATGCCCGATGGCTCTGTTTAGTCCTCAGACTCTACCATTCAAATGCGCGAAGACCCCCGCATTTCCGGGGGTCTTCATTGGTAGTCCCAAGGGGAGTCGAACCCCTGCTACCGCCGTGAGAGGGCGATGTCCTAACCACTAGACGATGGGACCGCGGTGTTGCTGTTGGTGCAGCCCGCAGCCGGAGCTTTGGGATCGGGCCCGGTTACCGGGCCGGATTGGTTGGGGAGGAAGGATTTGAACCCTCACCTGACAGAATCAGAATCTGTTGTCCTACCGTTAGACCACTCCCCAGTGGGGATAACAGGATAGCAGGCCGGAGTGGATTGGCAAGACTGGATCCTGCCGGACAGGGCTGATTTCAAGATCAGTGGTGGCCCGGTTCAGTGGGGCTCGCCGGCCCCACCAGCTGGAACGTGCCGGGCAGCATGGGCACGGGGCCTCCTCAGGGCCGCTTGTCCTCCATGGCGTCCAACAGCTCCTTCGACCACAGCGCGAGGGGGGGCTCTCCCTTTTGATTCAGCTCCGCGGCGGCTTGGTTGTAGCGGGGCAGGAGCTTACGGAGATCCACCATGCACTCCACGAGGGCCGGGCGGCCGAAGCGCTTTTCAATGAGGGCGGCCATGCGGTAGCCCACGGTGTACCAGGGGCCTTGGACACCAAAAAACGAGAAGGCCTTGGCATTGATCTCCTCCTTCGTTTTCAGTTTCTGGTGGAGGACGTCCAGGAAGAAGGATTCCACCGTCTTCAAATCCGCATTGAAGTTGGCCATGTCGCGGTCCCAGCGGGCACGGCCGGTCGCCTTGCTCGTTCGGTGAGGATGGATGTCCGGCCCTCCGGCGGCCGCCAGCATTGCGAAGCCCTCGCCGAAAGCACCGATCCACTCGGCCACAGCCTTGGCCGGAGGAGGAAGATCCTTCAGGTTCCCATCCATCTCGGGCCCGATGCTCGCGAAGCCGATGTGGTGCAGCTCGTGAGCCACGGTGTTCTCGAACTCCGCCCGGCTCGTGGCAGGATCGAGGTAGAGAAAGATCACCGGGTCCGTTGATGTTTCGAAGACAAAACTATTGGTCTTGGGCTTGATCATCGGGAACACGCTGGCGCGGATGCGGGCCTGGGCAGGAAGATAGGGAAGAATGCGGTTGGCCGCGGCCTCCAGGTCGACGGATTTCCAGGCTTCCAATGTCCGGTGAAGCTCTTTGGATTTCTTGGCGAGGTCCGGCGACAGCACGAACGCCTTGAATTCGTCGTCGGTGAAATCACGGTGCAGGCTTGCTTCGCGTTTCTTCAGCCTTGTGTATGGCCCGGTGGCGAACAGGCGCCGCCAGTCCGCTTCCAGGACCGGTTTGCCCGAGGCTCGTTCATCCAGGATCTCGAGTACCGTATCCGCCTCGGCAGACATGAACGAAAGGTGGATACGCGCCTCGGGCCGCTGCTGTCGAGCGGACAAGCCAGTTAGGCCCATCAACAGAAGGCCGGTCATGACCGTATGCCTCGTGCATTCCATGTCTGAACTCCATAGGGAAGTTACGGTTGGCTTTGAATAAAGCTTAAGGGGATCCAGCGTGCCGGGGGCTTAGCCCGGGAGAATGCCATCGCCTTCCAGTCAATGGATTGCAGGGCTGGATCGTTACACTGGAACCCCCATTTGAACGGTCCATGAGGGGAAACGAACGGTCAATCGCGGTCGGATGATAAAGGTTTTCACCGATATTGATCAAGCGATCGGGTGGTTGACTGGGAAGTGAAAACCCAAATAATGCAGCCGCCCAGTCTGGAAAGGCACAAGGCCAAGTGGGTATCCAGCAGACTGCGGGAACCCATGAGCTGACGCCCCTGAAGGCTTGCGGCAGATATGCGAGGGACAAAGGTTTGAGTTGCTCTTTCTTATCCGGGAGAGATTCCATTGGGGTGGTCGAAGAGATGAAGGTTGGATTTCTGGCGCTTGCAAGCGCGGGGATTCCGGTGGACCATTCATAACAACAATCCGTCACGCCTTATAGGGAGTTCCCATGCGCAATGCCATCGTGGCGCTCGTTCTCGCAGCCCTTCCGCTTCCCGCCCAGGCTCCCTGCGACTGCATCGACAAGGCGGATATCAAGGAGCGCATCAAGCGGGATACGGCGGCCATCGAGGCCTACGGGAAGGAGGTCGTCACGATGGCCATGACGCCCTACACCACGCCAGGCCGCGTGGCCCTGCAGGCAAGGGTGAACACGGCCATGACCGCGATCAACACGCCTGGACGCATCCCGCTCCAGGCCTCCGGAAGCACGGACAACAGCTGCAATATCACGGTGAACGCCCCCACCAAATGCCTGGAAGCCGCCATCCGCATCCACGAGAAAGTTCACCAGGACGCGTGCCGGGCTACCTATGACCAGCACCACGTGATCTTCCGGCGCAAGGCCATGGACCGCTTCGAGGCCCTGAACATGACCATGGCGGGCTACATCATGGAAGAAGTCAGTGGCTACCAGGCCGAGATCATGTTCCTCCAAAAAGAACTGGCCCGGCTCGAGCGGGACTGCAAGCCCCCGCCCCCTCCCGCGGGCCGGGACTATACCTCACGCGGCTACGAACCTGATGAAGACCACGGCACATCGCCTTCATCCGCGCCCGCGCCGTCCCGGAACACGGATCCCACCAAGCCGAAACCCATGGTGAAGCCCAAGCCCTTGCCGACGCCGAAGCCCATCTATTGAGGTCATGCTCATTGCGCCAGCCTGCGGACTAGGTGGTCCCGCCGCCGACCCGCTCAATGCGCGCGCCTACGCTCTGCAACTTTTTTTCCAGCCCAGCGTAGCCGCGGTCCAGATGATAGATGCGGTCCACGGTGGTCTCGCCTTCGGCCACCAGGCCCGCCAGCACCAGGGCCGCGGAGGCCCGCAGATCCGTGGCCATCACGGTGCAGCCGGTGAGCTTGGCGGGGCCTGCGATGATGGCGGTGCTGCCGCCGCCATCAATGCGGAGATTGGCGCCAAGCCGCTCCAGCTCCATGGCGTGCTGGAAGCGGTTCTCGAAGATGGTTTCCTTGATGACGCTGATGCCGTGGGCCTGGGTCATCACCGCCATCACTTGAGCTTGCAGGTCCGTGGGGAAGGCCGGGAAAGGCGCGGTGGTGATGTCCCGGGCCCGCAGCTTCTGCGAGGGTTCCCGCTGGATGCGCAGCTGCTTCCCATCGGTCCCTTCGCGCTCGGTGATGAGGCAGCCCATGCGCTCCAGCTGATCCAGGAGCGAACGCAGGTCATCGGGCCGCACGCGCTCCAGCACCACGTCGCCGCCGGCGATGGCCACGGCGCACAGGTGCGTGCCCGCCTCGATGCGATCGGGAATGGTGGCGTGGGAGGTGC
>JAJYMZ010000215.1 GCA_021786615.1 Acidobacteriota bacterium | reverse complement strand
CATCCCATACCTCAAAGCTTGTATCTTTCCCACACACTCCGCCCACAGCCCACCACCCACCACCCACCGCCCACAGCCCACCGCCCACCACCCACCACCCACCACCCATCCCTTCTGCCATCATCGGTGCATGGACCGTTTCTATTTCGACGCCAACGCCACCACACCACCGCTGCCTAGCGTTGTGCGAGTGATGGAGCAGGCACAGCGCGAACTGTGGGCCAATCCCACCAGCACGCACCGGGAAGGCCAGGCCGCCCGGGCGGCCATCGAGGAGGCCCGACGGTCCATCGCCTTGAACCTGGAGGTCCCGCCCTCCCAGGTGGTGTTCTGCGCCAGCGCCACCGAGGCTCTGCACCTGCTCATCGGCGGTCTTGACGAATCTTTGCGATTCATGCCCGCCGCCGTGAACCCCGGCGAACACAGCGCCTGCTTGAACCCCCTGCGGGCCTGGGCCAATGTGCGCTGGCTGCCCTGCGATTTTTCCAGCGCCGCCACCATCGTGCAGATGGCCGCCAACAACGAAAGCGGGATCCTTTCCGGGATGCCCCAGGCGGCGGGCGCCGTGCGCATCAAGGACTGCTGCCAGGCCTGGGGCAAGGTGGCGGTGGAGCTTTCGGATTGCGACGCCGCGGTTTTCAGCGGCCACAAGATGGGCGGGCCCCGGGGCGCGGCGCTGCTTTGGATGCGTCCGGAGCTGCCCTGGAAGCCCATCATGGAAGGCCCCCAGGAACGGAGGCGGCGCGGCGGCACCGAGGACACGGCGGCCATCCTGGGGCTCGCGGAGGCTGTGAATCATCTGACGGATCGTCTGGCCCGGAATGCCTCACTGGAATCCCTTCGCGATGCCATGGAAGCCGAAGTCACGTCCTGGTCGCCGGATTTCGAGATCATCGGGAAGGACCAACCGCGATTATCGAACACTAGTTCCCTGCTCCTGCGCGGCCACAACGGCGAGGCGGTCCATGTGGCCATGGATCTCGCGGGCTTCGCCATCAGCACCGGCAGCGCCTGCCATAGCGGCGCCACCAAGCCCAGCCACGCCATCATGGCCCTGGGCTACAGCGAAGCCGAAGCCCGCCAGGTCATCCGCATCTCGATGCTGCCGGGGACAACGGAGGCATCGGTGCAGCGCTTGCTGGACGCCTTGAAGAAAATCATCAAGCGGTGATCATTTTGTGGGCCTGTCCCCAAGCCGTTTTCCATCCGGCGGCACCACCCATTTGAGGCCCAGCCACGATGCGATGGTGGGCGCGAGATCCCACAGGGGCACTTCGCCCAGGTCGCCTCGGCCATCTCCCAGCACCACCAGCCAGGTGTGCATTTCGGGTCTGGAACTGTCGTAGGCATGGGCGCCTTTGCGTCCCGTTTTTTCTGCGATGAGTGCCGGCCCCACCGCATCCGACAACCAGGTTCCGGTGGGTGCCTGCACGATGAGGTCCCCCACGCGCGGGTTGCCCGCGAGGTGATATTCCTTGGGTAGTTCAGCCCGCTGCCATACCTGGAGTCCGGCAGCCATGAGGCGGTGCTTGGCTACTGGGATGCGCCCGGATTTGGTGTAGACGTAGGCGCTGCCGCCATGGGCGATGATGCGGGTGAAGCAACCTTTGAGCAGGGAAGGAAGCCGAACGCGCCTGCGCATGGTGGCCATGCCGTGATCCGCCGTGAGCACCACCCTCAGGCCTGGATACTTGGCCATCATGTCTTCCAGCCAAGGTCCGACTTCATCGTCCGTCTGCTTGAGTTTCTGGATCGTTTCCAGGGAATCAGGCCCGTGGGTGTGCCCTTCTGTATCCATGCCGGAGAAGTAGGCCATCACCAGTTCGGCGCCATCTTCGAGGGAGGTTTCGCAGAAGGCCATGGCCTCCCGGTCAGGGTGTCCCGGGCGGTAGTTCTCCATGCGCCAGGGTCTGACGCCTTCCCAAGGCCCCGTCGCGCAGGGCCAGAAATAGACCGCGGTCTTCACACCCCTGCGGGTGGAGGCCACCCACAAGGGTTCCCGGTGGAGCAGAGCGGCGTTCGAGGTGTACGGGACAAAGCCCACCTTCGGATCCACGAAGGAATTGGACACGATGCCATGGTGCTCAGGCCAACAGCCCGTGGCCAGGGTGGCGTGTCCGTTGAACGTGGTGGAAGGGAAGGGCGGCAGGCCCTCCCCGCGCTTGCCGGACTGCGCCATGCGCCATAGCCGCGGCATGTTTCCGGCCGTGAATGATCGAGCCGCGAAGCCGTCAAAGCTGAGGAACAGCACCGGCGGCGCCGCGGTCAGCCCGAGACCCAGCATCAGTGAGAGCAGTAGCTTCAATCGCATAGAGACAGTGTGAACCATCTCATCAGTTGGGCCTGCGTTAAGGTAGAAGCATGAGCGCTCACAAACCCTACCCCATCATCCGCCTGAAACCTGGCAAGGAAGCCCTGCTGGGCAAGCTGCATCCCTGGATCTATTCCGGCGCGCTGGAAACCAAGCCAGAGTCCCGCCTGGTGCGCATCGCGGATCATTCCGGGAATGTGCTGGCCACGGGCACCGCGAGCGCCTTGAACACCCTCTCGGTGCGCGTCTTCAGGCACGAGGACGCGCCGCTGGACGAAACTTTTTTCCTGGATCGCTTCGAAGCCGCGCTGCGGTTGCGAATGGACCTGGGGCTCATGGATCCCGAAGGAGCCTGCCGGCTGATTTTCGGCGAGGGCGATCTGGTGCCGGGCTTCGTGGTGGACCGCTATGCCCATGCCCTGGTCATCCAGGTGGGCACCGCGGGGCTGGAGGCGCTGCGGGAAGTCTGGTGGCCGGTGCTCCTGGCGTTCGGCAAGCAGATCGGCTGCACGGTCTTCGTGGAACGCAGCCAGGCGGGCCGGAAGGAGGAAGGACTGGAAGTGGTGAACCGCCTATTGAAGGGTTCCCTGGCTGGCCCCATCACCATCAAGGAAGGCAGGGCGAAGTTCACCGTGGATCTCCTGAAGGGCCAGAAAACGGGGCTCTTCCTTGACCAGCGGGAGCATCGCCTGGCCCTGGGCGGCCTTTCGAAGGATTGCAGCGTCCTGAACACCTTCGGCTACACCGGCGGGTTTTCCATCCAGGCGGGCCTCGGTGGCGCCGCGCGAGTCGCCACCCTGGACACCAGCGCCGCGGCCCTGGACCAGTGCGAGAAGGATTGGGATGCCAACGGACTGGATCCGGCGCGCCACACGCGCATGGAAGGGGACGCCTTTGACCTGATGCGTGAACTCGGAGCCGAATCCTTTGATCGCGTCATCGTGGATCCCCCTGCCTTCGCCAAGCAGCGCAAGGATGTGGAGAAGGCCTTCAAGGCCTACAAGGATGTCTTCCGGCTGGGCGCCCGCGCCACCGCGAGGGGCGGCCTGCTCTGGTGCTTCTCCTGCAGCCAGCATCTGGACCGCATCCGCTTCCAGGAAGCCGTGTGGACCGCGATGCTGGAAGCCGGGCGCGAAGCCCAAGTGCTGGGCCATCTCGGCCAGCCCCCGGACCATCCCTACGCGCTGAATCATCCTGAAGGGTTCTACCTGAAGGGCCTGTGGCTGAGGGTTCTCTAGTCATGATGATTCTGGATGCTTCCCTCCCCGTTGCCCTCTCCATGTGGAAGCTGCAGCAACCCTGGTGGGAATTCGTCCTGCGAGCCTTTCTCGTCTACGGCTTTCTCCTGGTGATCCTCCGGCTCACCGGCAAGCGGCAGGTGGGGCAGCTGGCGCCCTTCGATCTCGTGCTGCTTCTGATCCTCAGCAACGCGGTGCAGAACAGCATGAATGCCGGGGACAATACCGTTGGAGCGGGATTCATCCTGGCGGCGTCCTTGGTGGTGGTGAATTCGCTTGTGGGCTACTTCACTTACAAGAGCAAGCGGGTGGAGGCTTTCGTGGATGGGAAACCCCAGATCATCATCCACAACGGAGTGGCCGATGCGGCCCTGCTCGCCAAGGAGCGCATCTCCCACCACGAGCTGATGGCCGCCATCCGCCAGGCGAACCTGGTGGAGATTTCCGATGTGCGTTTGGCCATTCTGGAGACCAATGGACGAATCAATGTCATCGCGAAAAAATAGCAGGGGGCACTTGACAAGGCGAAATAAAGGCGAATATTGGGTGCATGACCCAATCCCTGCTCTCTCTCGACCTTGAGCCCACGAGCCTCTTCCGGGATTTTCAGGTGGAGCCGGAAGAGGCGAAAAGCATTCTCCGCCCCCAGAAGGACGCCCGCTACGGCTGGGGCTTCAGTCTCAACCCCTATCGAGGCTGCAGCCATGGTTGCCGGTACTGCTACGTGCGCGGCTATCCGGCGCCCATGGCAGGGGCTGGTGAAGGGAGAAGCGCGGACGATGGCAAGGGTTCCCTTGGGGCCCGGCTGCTGCACGATCCCCAGGACTGGGGGCGATGGGTCACGCCTAAGCTCAATGCGCCCGAACTCCTCTGGGCCCAGCGCCACAAACTGCACAACGAATCAGTCTTTATCTCCAGCGCCACGGACCCCTACCAGCCCTGCGAGCGGGATTTTCGCCTCACCAGGAAATGTTTGCAGGTGTTGATGGCCTGCCCCACGACGCAGGTCATCATCCATACGCGATCCCCCCTGGTGCTCCAGGATTTAGAGCTTTTGGAAGCGTTCGGCTCCAGGCTCTCCGTGGGTTTCTCCATCCCTACCGATGACGATGCCGTGCGCCAGATCGTGGAGCCGGATGCCCCCTCCATCCCGAGCCGCTGGAGTGCCATCGAGCGCCTGGCCAAGGCGGGCATTCGCGTGAGCATCGGCGCCACGCCCCTCCTGCCGGTCCGGGATATCACCATGTTCGCTCGCCGTGCCCGGGAAAGCGGCGCCAAAAGCGCTTGGGTAGGAGGTCTGCGGTTGTTGAAGGATGATCCCTTCTATTTGCTTCTCGCAGAGCAACACTGGTTGCACATCCTGGGCTCGGAATATGCGGATCAGGTACGCGAGGCCTTCCGCGGGGTCTTTCATGGACCCTCCAAGCCGCTGTCTCCTCGCTCCTTGTCCCGGAGGGGAAAAGAATGGAAAGCATGTTTCCAAAACCGTCCGAGGCTGATTCCGGAACCGGTCTGGGCCAGGACACCCAGGTTTGGAGCGGGCCTGCAATTCTCTCAACTGCCGCTTCCCCCGCAGGCCTCGCAACCCTTGCAACCCTCTCAACCCTCACTGTTTGAGCATGCAAGTTAAATCATCTCGAAGCACGCGCGCCCCGTAGAATGGACTCCATGACCACGCTTGCTCTGCAGTACCGTCCCCGCCTGCTCTCGGATCTCGTGGGGCAGGAAGCTTCGGTCCATGCGCTGACCAATGCTTTGAAACGGGCCCAGGTCACGGGCCGCATCCATCACCAGGCTTTCCTGTTCGCGGGGGTGCGCGGCACCGGCAAGACCAGCACTGCGCGCATCCTGGCCCGGGCCCTCAATTGCATCCATGGCCCAACATCCACGCCATGCGGGGTTTGCGATCCCTGCAAGGCGTCCGAGCAACCGGATACGAATCTGGACATCGTCGAAATCGACGCGGCCAGCCGGGCCTCGGTGGAAGACGCCCGGGCCCTGCGGGAGCAGGTCCAGACAAGGCCGGCCTTCTGCCGCTACCGGGTCTACATCATTGACGAAGTGCACATGCTCTCGCCCCAGGCCTTCGACGCCCTGCTCAAGGTGCTGGAAGAACCTCCAGCTCATGCGGTCTTTGTCCTGGCAACCACTGAATTGCACGACGTTCCCGACACCATCAAGAGCCGAGTGCAGATCTATCCCTTCCGGCTCATTCCCGTGGGGCTCATCGAAGGCCGTCTCCAGCAGGTATGCGACTCCGAGGGCGTGCCCTGCGAGCCCCACAGCCTGCGTCTCGTGGCGGAGGCCGGGCAGGGTTCCATGCGGGATGCGCTCACCACCCTCGACCGCGTCATCGCCGCCGGCGACGGCCATGTGCGTGAGGACGTGGTCCGCGAACAGCTGGGCATCGTGCCGGCTGTGCGGGTCCAGGGTGTGCTGGATGCGCTCAACACCGGGGACACCACAGCGATCCTGGACCACTGCCAGGCCCTCACCAATTTGGGGGCCGACTGGGTCAGTTTCTGGCGGGAGCTCATGCTGGCTTTTCGGGACCGCCTGGAAGCCGAGACGCGGAAGGACCCCAGCCCGCAAAAATTGCTCCGGTCCGCGCGGGTATTGCAGCTGCTCCTGCAGCGGGAACGGGACCTGCGGGATTCCAGCCTGCCCCAGGTGGTGGTAGAGCTTGCCTTGCTGACCGCCGCTCAATTGCCTCATCTCGCGCCCCTGGATAGCTTGATGAGCGGCCCGGCCGCGCCCCTTGCGCCACGACCTTCAGTCCAGGTCCCCATGGGCTCGGCCAAATCAGCCCAGCCGCCACCCGCCCCTTCCGCTGCCAGCAGCGTCCCCGGGAGACCTCTGGAGGCAACAGCGCTCCGCTCCGCCCTCTCAGAGGCCTTGAAAAAAGCACCGGGCGGCCTTCCAACCTCGCTGGCCAGCTTGCCCCAGATGGCCACGGAGCTGCGCTGGGAACCACCAGTGCTGCGCTGGCGTTTTCCAAACAATGCTCGGGAAGCGGCCCAGGAACTTGAACGGGAGCGCAGCAACCCCCACTTGCTGGAAGCCGTGGCCAACCTTCTGCCAGGGCTCACGAGCCTTGAGATCGATTTTGAGGAGGCCGCCACCGAGCAGCCTGAAGATCTGCTTCGCCGCGAGCCGGCCTTCCAGTCACTGCTGCAGGCCAGCGGTGGGGAGATCCTGGATGTGAAGCGGGAGCCTGGATCGTAGCGACAAGTTCGTGGAGATTCTGTCCATCACCACAACGCTTGCTGATCTCGCTGTCCTCTGCTCTAACTGCCGCCGAATCTTCCGCCGCTCATACCCCATGCTTTCGATTGCTGAACTAGCCGCGGTTGTTGGCAACGGTCGCCTCTGACAATTCATACCAGGGGCCGTCGCAGGATATTGGCGCAGAGCACCCCCCACAGTATCCCCTCCATCCCCTCCATCCCCTTCACCCCTGTAAAAAAGCTTTCCTGATTATCCCCCAACCTCAGCCTGTCTTTTCAGGATCAATAAGTTCATCCACAGATTCCACAGATTCCACAGATTTCCAGCTGTCGTTGGCCACGGGGCGTACGCATCCCCCTTGTGCTCCGAATGGGCCAACCGGTTTTCAGGGCGGCGGCGGCCACGCGCCTTTGTTGCGG
>JAJYMZ010000244.1 GCA_021786615.1 Acidobacteriota bacterium | reverse complement strand
CTTCCACTTTTTTGGCCGCCTTCTTGGGCTTTTCGTCTTCGACCTGATCCTCTTTCACCGCAGCCTTCTTCTTTGGGTTTTCGTCCGCATGATCGTGGTCGTGATCGCAGTCGGGGCCGTGCACGTGGGCTTCTTCGCCATGCTGCACGGATTCGGGGCCGCCGCCTTCCTGCTCGGTCTCGCCGCTTTCCAGGCCGCCGGCGTCAAACCTGGCCGAGGCCAGCCCCGCGTCGCGCTTGCGCTCCAGTTCCACCAGCTCTTCGAAGGCCTGCTTGTCCAGCAGTTCTTCGGTGATGGTCGCGGTGGCGATGAGAGCATCGAAAATCTTGTCGGTGCGGATGCGGCCCTTGATTTCCGTGGTGGCGCCGCGGCCTTCCAGCTCGGCCTTGAAGGCCGCGAAGGGTTCCTGCACCTTGTTCTCTTCCATGTAGGTCCGGATGTCCGCATCAATTTCTTCGTCGGACACCTGGATGTCCTCGGCGTTGCCGATGGTCTGGAGCAGGTAGCCGCTGCGCACGGCGCGCTCGGCGTCCCGCAACCGGGTCTGGCGATAGGCGTTCCAGTTCACCCGGCGGGGATCAATGCCTTGCCGGGAAACGAGGTTGGCGAACTCCTGGCTGTAGTCATCCAGTTGTAGGGAAACCATGGAGACGGGCACCTCGAAAGGCGCCGCGTCCAGCAGGGTTTCCAGCACGGCGCTCTGCAGGCGCGCATGGGCATCGCGTTCCGCGGCCTCCTCCAGCTCTTTCCGGACGAATGTCCGCAGCGCCTTGAGATCCGCGTAATCGCCCATGTCCTTGGCGAACTCGTCGTTCAGCTCGGGCACGGTCTGTTTGCGCAGATCCTTGAGGGTCACTTCGTAGTGCACCTTCTTGCCGGCCATGGTCTTGTTGGGATCATCCACGGGCACGGTGATTTCAAAGGCGCGGGTTGCGTCAACTTTCAGGCCCAGCACTTCGGCATCGAAGGGGCGCTTGGGGTCCAGCTGGATGACCTGGTCGCGGTAGGTCTGAGCCTTCAGGCCCGCGGGCTTGGCCTTGATGTCGAAAGTGGCATACAGCCCCTCGGCGCTGACGCCGTCCTCCGGCAGGAGTTTAGCGGCCTGCTGTCGCATGGCTTCCAGGTGCTCTTCCACCGCCGTGTCGTCTACGGCGCGCTTCTTTTTTACCAGCCTCAAGCCCTTGTATTCCGGGAGCTTCACTTCTGGAGCCACGTCATAAAGGGTCTTGATGGAACCGTCCTTGCCATCTGCGAGATCGGCCTTTTCCAGGGCCGGCTGGGAGATGGGCTGGGTGCCGGCGGCGGCGGCGGCGTCCCAGAAAAGCCGCTGCACCAGCAGGTCCGCCACATCCTGGCGGATTTCCCGGGCGTAGCGCGAGAGCAGGACATTCTTGGGCACCTTGCCAGGACGGAAGCCCGGGAGCTTCACTTTGGGAGCGATGCGGGACAAGGCCTCCCCAAACGTCGAGGTGACCTCCGCCGCGGGGATATGGATCTCCAGGGATTTCCGGGTGTTGGTGTGGTGGGTGAGCGTGACCTGCATGGGTGCTCCTAAAACCGGTTGCGGGGCGATGAATGAATTTGGCGCTGTGGTTACCGAGGCCCCGATAGGGGATAAAAAATGGTGCGAATGGCGGGACTCGAACCCGCACGGTGTGAACCGCTGGAACCTAAATCCAGTGCGTCTACCAGTTCCGCCACATTCGCTTAGCTTTTCCAAAGTGATTCATGGTGCGCCCGGAGAGACTCGAACTCCCGACCCTCAGGTTCGAAGCCTGATGCTCTATCCAGCTGAGCTACGAGCGCAGCACGAAATTACGATTTTGCCAGGAAAGTCCGGTTCTATCGAGCGTTATTCAGGAAGAGGGCATGAGTCGTGGATGCTGAGCTTCTGTTCCCCGCCTGAGCGTTGAAGAGCCTCAAGCCCTGCGTCAAGAGTCGAGAGTTGAGAGTCGAGGAGTTGAGAGCAGAGAACCTAGACTCTGAACTTCAGGCTCCTAACCCTTAACTCTTAACTCTAAACCCTCGACTTAAGGCTTCAACGCCCAGGCGTCTTCTTCCGCGAAACGCCTGAGCAGGCCCATTTCGCGCTCATCCAGGCCCATGGCCTTTGCCTTGGCCCATTCGCTGGCGATATCGCAGGGAATGACGCCTGGATCATCCGTGCCGAGGGCGCACCGCACGCCCGCCCGCAGCATGATCGGCAGGGGGTGGCCTCCCAGATCTTTCACCAGGGCCTGGTTGGAGCTGGGACACACATCCACGGGGATGCGCCGTTCCGCCAGGAGGGCGAGGATTCCAGGGTCCCCGGCGGCTTTCACCCCATGGACGATGCGTTCGACGCCACCCTCCAGGATCGCATCGCGCACATTCTCCCCCGGGCCATTCTCCCCCGCGTGGGCGGCGATGCGCAGGCCCTTGGACCTGGCCCGGTGGAAGACCGGCGCCCAGGCGTGGAAGGGGACCCCTTCGAGCCCACCCGTGGAGAATCCCACCACGAATTCCGGCAGGCTGCTTTCCACCAAGTCCAGCACATCATGGCCATGTCCTGGCCCGAAATGATTCACGGCGTCCAACACCACCGCGATGGAAACGTGGATGCGCCCTGCATCGGCGATGCCGTCCTCCAGACCACGCCAGAGATCATCCAGGCTCAGCCGCTCTTTGTAGCGCACCAGGAAATGCGGCGAAACCCATAGATCCACGCCGCGCGGGCCCGTACTTTGGAGTGGCAAGCGCCGCACGATGGCGCCCAGGGCCAGTCGCACGGCTTCGCGGCCGCGGAGAAAGCTGGAACTGAAAAGAAAAGCCTCGATGAATCCTGGGAAAGGCTGGGCTTCCCCCCGCCAAAGCGCTTCCAGGGAGGCCGGAATCTGCTGCCTTGCTGCTTCCGCCTGGCTTCGAACCCAAGCCGGGTCCAGTCCGCCTTCCAGGTGCACGTGGCGGTCAATGCAGGGGCTGCCTGTGCCGGTGGGCTCGGGCATCAGGCTGCGGGCTTCAGGCTGCGGACTTCTCTTCGTGAATTCGCCAAGCCGGGGGCCCGGCATTCGAGAGCACATTTAGTGCGACCGATCTCCGCCGTCTTCGTCATTTCGACCCACGCCGTCGTGAATTCGCCAAGCCGGGGGCCCGGCATTCGAGAGCACATTTAGTGCGACCGATCTCCGCCGTCTTCGTCATTTCGACCCACGCCGTCGTGAATTCGCCAAGCCGGGGGCCCGGCATTCGAGAGCACATTTAGTGCGACCGATCATCGTGGTCTTCTTCATTTCGACCCACGCCGTCGTGAATTCGCCAAGCCGGGGGCCCGGCATTTGAAGGCACATTTAGTGCCTTCAAATGCCACCCGGCTAGGCTCATTCATCATAGTCATCCATTCGCAGGTCACCGGGGTCCACGCCTTCGGCTTTGGCGGCGCCGATGCCCATGCTCTCGTCAAAGCCATCATCGGCTACGGCTTCTACCTCGGGCTCCGCGCCAAGGTCATCCTCGATCACATGGACCTGTTTTTCTTTCTTCACGGCTTTGGGTTTACTGGGCGCATCTTTCTGGTTCGCTCCGCATTTCGGGCAAATCGCTTCGGGCTTGAGGAAGTCATAGAACTTCGTCGAGCACGAAAAGCAGGTGAATTTTTTCCCTAGATCAGCCATGCGTCATCCTCGAAACCAAGGTCCAGGGTTTATCAGATCCTGGCGTTCTTGTCACCACCTGAACTTTGGGCAAAGTCCTGCCAGGAGGTTTTTCACCAATGGGCACAAGCCTTTGAGGGGTTTTTAAAAAGAAGCTGGGGCCCCCGGTAGGGGTCGCCTCAGATCCAAACAAGCGTCACACCCAGGGCGCGGGGCCCAGTTTTGAGGGGATGCCCTCGCATAATTGGGCCTGGACGGTTTGAATGAAGATCCGGTGCTGCTTTTCCACGGGTTCGCCAAATCGGTCAATGAAGGTGGCCCTGGAGCGTTCCAGTTCGTCCCGCAGGAGCGAATAGAGATTGCCCTGCTGCCTTCCCTGGGCGACCTTTTGGGGGAAATAAAGTTCGATGTCGCCCACCAGCACCCGGGCCAGGCGTTCAGCGGTGGCGCGGATCTTGGGATCCAGGGCCGGACCTGCCTCGATGGGCTCGGGCACCTGCTGTGTGGGCATGGACGACGCTGGGATGGCGGGGGAAAGGGCTTGTTGAGCCGGCGGAACGGGTTGGGTCTGGGGTCTGAATTCCGCAGGCGCGGGGATGGGCATCTGCATGGTGGGGCTGGAGGGCCCGGCAGGCAGTCCGATGGGAGGCAGGGGCGTGGGCCGGGGCATGGGTGGTGGAGGTGGTGCTGGCGCGGGCCGGGGCGGTGCCGCCATGGGCGCGCTGACAGGCATGGGACCCGTGGCCTTGAGCGGTCCGGTGCCGGGCCTGTCCTCGTCCTTAGGGCCCGCCAGGAAGGCCAGGGCGGCCTCCGCGGCGCGGACCAGGGCGCGGATGTGCTGGGGATTGTCCAGGGCGCGGCGCAGCCCGCTATCCGCCATGACCAGGGCGACGGTCTTGCGCTTGAGGCGGATGGGGTGGATGCAGATATCGGCGGACGTGAGCCCTGACAAGGGATGGACCAGCGCCAGGTAGGCCTCGCCGGGTTGCTGGATCATCGGCAGCTGGCCGGAAATGAGCGCTTCCAGCTCAGGCGGCGGCACCACGGGCGTGCCGGCCCTGATGGTCTCCCCGTCAAACCCCCTGAACGCGTAGAGGCTGGCGATGCCCTGCTTGATGATGAACAGCGCGCTGCGATCCGCGAAAGGGCGCAGGCCGTCCAGCAGCTTGTGCAGGACTTCGGCCTGGCTCGGCGCGTTGTCCAGGAGGTCCAGGGCCATGCCCAATTCGGGGTCCGAGGTGATGGCCTTCTGCGCGGCTGGAGCGGGGGCGGGGACCGCGGCCAGCAGCTCCGCCGCCAGCGCGTCGTCCGGCTGCAGGCGGCCCAAGCCCTCTTCCCAGGTCATCATCACTTGCTCCAGCAGCGCCTGGTGGCGGTCGTGGAGCCAGGTTCGGAGGATCTGCTTCAGCGCGTCGGAAGGCTGCGGCATGTTGGACTCATCATGAGGTTGGGTATTAACGATACCTGAATTGAAGCGCGATGCGTGAACGGATGCTTGGTAGGATGATCTCACCGTCTTGGGAGCCCTTAGCATGACCGATCTTTCCATCCAGGTGCGTGATGCGGGCTGCGTCTCGGTGGTGGAGCCATCCGGGTTCATCAACGCCCACACCGTCCGCCAGTTCGAAGGCGCTCTTGAATCCCTCGTGCAGGAGGGGCGCTTCACCATCCTGCTGAACTGCAGGGAGCTGAACTACATAAGTTCAGCGGGGCTGGGCGCCATCATGGGGCTCATCGAGACCGTCCGGGAAAACAAGGGGGACATCCTGCTGTGCAATCTGCAGGAGAACGTCTTCGCCATCTTCGACACCCTGGGCTTCACCCAACTCTATCGCGTGTTCGCTTCCGAGGAAGACGCGCTGGCTTCCTTGATGGAGCAGGCCTGATGCCGCCCTCCGCCGCCCTGCGCCTGGAGAAGTCGGATTTCCGGCTCACCATTCCCAGCCAGACGCGCTACCTCAACCTGGTGACGGGGCTGGCCAAGCGCGCGTCCCAGCTGGCCGGCATGGACGACTCCACCGCCGCCAAAGTCTCCATCGCAGTGGACGAGGCGGTCACGAACATCATCATGCACGCCTACGGCGGGGAAGAGGACCACTCGGTGGAGCTGGACCTGCGCTTCACGCTGACGGCCCTGGAGATCCACATGTGGCATACCGGCGTGGGCCTCCGGGGCAACCAGATCGTCCTGCCGGATCCCAAAGAATACGTGAAGCATCCCCGCAAGGGTGGTCTGGGCTTGCTGCTCATGAGCCGGTTCATGGACGAGGTGCGCTTCAGCGAGGAGAAGGGCCGGAGCGAATGCTGCATGATCAAGACCATTGCATGATCCCCCCAATTTCCGATTGGCGATTTACGATTGACGATTTGGAACCTCCATCATGCGGCCTGCTTCAATCGAAAATCGAAAATCGAAAATCGAAAATCCTGAGCCAACCGTGCCCACCCCCGGGATAGGAGGCCTGATTGGCTTCTGAACCCAATGGGAACCCCATCAATCCCTTCGACCGCCTCCGGGAACTCTCCCTCCGCATTCCGGAAGGCGCTGCTGAGCTGCTGCCCCTGGTGGACTTTCTCGAAGCCTTTCCAGATCAGGTCACGGAAGAAGGCTTGGTGCACCTGGTGGGCGTCACGGCCCTGGGCATCGCCAAAGCCAGCCAGGGTGGCCTCTGGGATGGCTACAAATGGATTTTTCTCCGGGGCTCCGCGCCGGCCTTCCCCACCAATCCGGGCAAAGGCTGGATCAGCCTGCCCTGGGTCCACGGCGGCGAGACCTATGGGCAGCTGGTGCTCAGGACTCCGGACGCGCCCGCCGCGCTGGAGCTGCTGCTCTCCATCTCGGCGCCCCTGCTGGCCTGGCGGCGGGCGGAAGCCCTGCGCAGCGACCAGAACCGGGCGCTGGCCCTGCAGCTGGCGCGGCTCAACACCGTCTTCGATCTCACGCGGTCCCTGGGCGAAGTGAACACCAAGCCGGAACTCATCCGGCTGATGGCGTCCACGATCATGGGCGAGTTCCGCATTCCCCGGTTGCTGGTGCTGGACGCGAACGGGATGGTCATGTTCAACAAGGGCCTGGGGGCCCTGCCCACCCAACTTGGCGGCACAGCGCTGCAAGCTGTGCTTTCTGATAAAGCCCTGGTCCACGCGGTCGAAATCCTTGATCAGGCCCATAGCCATGGCTTCGCCTACGCCGCGGAGCCCACCGTGGGGCGCCTGAGCGAAGAAGACGAGGTCTTCCTCCAAACGCTGCTCAACCTCACCTCCAGCCAGCTCACGAGCCTGGATCTCCGGGAAAGCCAGCTCCTCACCCTGAAGATGGAAAAGGATCTAGAGCTGGCCCGCAACATCCAGCGCCAGATCCTGCCCCGGGAACTGCCGGAGCCCCCAGGCTGGCAGTGCGCCGGCGCGAACCTGCCCTTCCAGGCCGTGGGCGGCGATCTCTACGACGTGTGGATGGCCGTGGATCCGGTGGGTTCCGTGGAGGCCGAAGCAGAACGCCTGCACATCGCCGTGGGGGATATCTCAGGCAAAGGATTGCCCGCATCGCTGATGATGACCCAGCTCTCCACCTACTTAAGAGCCCGGGCCGACCGCCGCGTGAAGGACTGGGGGCGGCTCGCCACCCGCCTGAACAGAT
>JAJYMZ010000146.1 GCA_021786615.1 Acidobacteriota bacterium | reverse complement strand
CTCACCGCGGTGCGGCGCTACCCGATTTCCATCGCCTGGCCGCCAGAAGCTGAAATGGTGCGAAAGTCCGTGCCGGATTGCCGCGCCGGCATCCGGGAGCTGAATGACCTCCCCCCCGAACACAAGCTCGGCATCGGCGTGGACCGGCTCGACTACACCAAGGGCATCGTGGAACGCTTTCGGGCCATTGAGCGCCTGCTGGAGTTGAATCCGGACTGGGCCGGCCGCTTCACCTTCGTCCAGATCGCCGCGCCCACGCGCTCGGGCATCGAAGAATACCAGCACCACGAGGCGCAGGTGCGGGCCATGGCCACGCGCATCAACCGCCGCTTCGAACGCCACGGGCCGCCCCCCATCGTGCTCCAGGTGGAGCATCACGAACCTCATGCGGTGTATGAATATTTTCGCGCCGCCGATCTTTGTTTTGTGAGCAGCCTGCATGATGGCATGAACCTAGTGGCCAAGGAGTTTGTCGCCGCCCGCGACGACGAGCGCGGAGTCCTCATCCTGTCCGAGTTCACCGGTGCCGCCCGGGAATTGCCTGAGGCCTTGATCGTCAACCCCTACGACGCCGACCAATGCGCCGCCGCCCTGCAGCTGGCGCTGACGATGCCGGCGGCTGAGCAGCGTGACCGCATGCGCCTGATGCGCGATCTGGTGGCGGAGTTCAACGTGTTCCGGTGGGCTGGCCGCATGCTGCTGGATGCGGCCGCGATGCGCCGGCGTGGCCGTCTGATCGAAAAGACGGGACGCGGGCTGAAGTGACGTTGCGCCCGGCATTCCCACCGCCCCCCAGCCTTGATTGGGCCTATTTTCTCGATGTGGACGGAACCCTGATCGACATCGCCGACATGCCGGACGCCATCCGCGTCGATACCACGCTGCTCGATCTGATCACACGCCTTCACGGGGCCAGCGGTGGCGCCGTGGCGCTGGTCACCGGCCGCGCGCTATCGGACCTGGAACATCACCTCGGCGGGCTTAGCTTGCCACTGGCCGGGCAGCACGGGCTCGAAAGGCGCGATGTCGCTGGACGTCTGTGGATCCACGCCGCGCCACCGGCTGCCAAGTTCGCCATCAAAGAAGCGCTGGCCCCCGTGTTGGCCCGCCATCCCGGCCTGTTGCTGGAAGACAAGGGCCTGACCCTCGCGCTTCACTATCGGCTGGCCCCTCAGCTGGCCGCCTACGTGCATCAGCTCATGAGCCGATTGGCCAGTTCGGCGGGGCCAGGCCTGGAATTGCAGCGGGGCAAGCGCGTGGTGGAAATCAAGCCGGCCGGCATCGACAAGGGCACGGCGGTGGCCGAATACCTGGCAGAGCCGCCTTTCAAGGGACGACGCCCGGTATTCATCGGGGACGACCTCAACGACGAGCATGGCTTCGCCGTGGTCAACAAGCTGGACGGGGTTTCGATCAAAGTCGGCAAGGGCGCCAGTTGCGCACACTTTCGCCTGCCCGGCGTGGCAGCAGTACACCGGTGGCTGGGCGACGCCCTGAAAGGTCTGCGATGAAAACCCTTGATCTGGCCCTGATCGGCAATTGCACCATCGGCGCATTGGTGGATGCGCGCGCCAATATCATCTGGGGCTGCTTTCCCCGTTTCGATGGGGACCCGATGTTCTGCGCCCTGCTCAGGGAGAGCGACGACTACGGATTTTTCGCCGTGGATCTCGCGGATTGCGAACGCGCCGAGCAGCACTACATCGAGAACACGGCGATCCTGGTGACGCGTCTTTTTGACCGGCAGGGCGGAGCCATCGAGGTGACGGACTTCGCGCCACGGTTCGGGCAGCATGGACGAACGTTCCGGCCCATGATGCTGGTGCGCCGGATCAAGCGCCTTTCCGGAAGTCCGCGCCTGACCCTGCGCCTGCGCCCGGCCTGCGGCGACGGAGCGAGCCGGCCGGAGATCACCTGGGGCAGCAACCACATCCGCTATGTGGCCCCAACCCTCGCGCTGCGGCTCACCACCGATGCCTCCCTCACCGCCATACTGCAGGAGACGCCGTTCTTTCTCGATGACACCGTGACCCTGCTGCTGGGGGCGGACGAAACCGTGCACGAGGCCGCCGGCGAGGTGGGCCGCCACTTTCTCGAGGAAACCGCGCAGTATTGGCGCGAATGGGTGCGCATTCTCAACATCCCCTACGAATGGCAGGAAGCGGTGATCCGCGCCGCCATCACGCTCGAGCTGAACGCCTACGAGGATACCGGGGCCATCATAGCCGCCATGACCAGTTCCATCCCCGAGGCGGCTGGCAGCGGCCGCAACTGGGATTACCGCTACTGCTGGCTGCGTGATGGCTACTACGTTGTCAATGCCCTGAACCGGCTGGGCGCGACCCGCACCATGGAGCGCTACCTCGGCTACATCGTCAATATCGCCGCCAACGCGGGGGGTGGTCCGCTGCAGCCGGTCTACGGCATCGATGGCCGGGCGGAATTGGACGAGCGGGAGGTTCCGGCGCTGGCGGGCTATCGCGGCATGGGGCCAGTGCGCATCGGCAACCTGGCCTACCGCCAAGTGCAGCACGATGTCTATGGTTCGGCCATCCTCGCGGCGACCCACATATTCTTCGACCAGCGCTTGACCCGGCGGGGCGATGAAGCGTTGTTCCACCGCCTCGAACCCCTGGGCGAACAGGCCAGGCGCTGCCATGACCAGCCCGACGCCGGCCTCTGGGAGCTGCGCGGCAGCGCGCGCGTGCATACTTTTTCCGCCGTGATGTGCTGGGCGGCCTGTGATCGCTTGGCCCGGATCGCTGGCCAGCTGGGGCTATCCGAGCGTGCGGCTTACTGGCTCGAACAGTCACGGCTGATTCATGCAACCATCAGCCAGCGGGCGTGGAACAAGCAACGCGGCGCTTTTGTATCCACCTTCGAGGGCGATGCCATGGATGCGAGCCTGCTGCTGCTGGCCGAGGTCGGCTTCCTTGATCAGGCCGACCCGCGCTTCGCCGCCACGGTCAGCGCCGTCGAGAAGGAATTGCGGCATGGCGATTTCATTTTCCGCTACGCCGAGAAGGATGACTTCGGCGAGCCGGAGAATGCCTTCCTGGTATGCACGTTCTGGTACGTCAACGCCTTGGCCGCGCTGGGGCGCCGCGAGGAGGCGCGGGACCTCTTCGGGAAGTTGCTGGCCTGCCGCAACCGCCATGGCTTGCTGGCGGAACACATTGATCCCAAGAGCGGCGAGCAGTGGGGCAACTTCGCGCAGACCTACAGCATGGTGGGACTGATCAACGCTGCGATAAGGCTTTCGATACGCTGGGACCAGGCCTTCTGAGCGCCGATGGTGGGACGGATGGAGATCTCCGGATGCCGTGGGAAAGCCCTGCCAGGATTGCCCAAGGGTTTGGGGACAAGGATGAGGTGGCCGGGCATGGAATCATTCTGGAAGTGAGGAAGCTAGCCGAATTTAAGTCAATCGCGAGAGCTGGCGCTCAGACTTGATCACGCGGCTGTAGGCCACGCCGGTGTGGTACCAGTGCAGCAGGAAGGCTTCATAAAAGGCGCGGGACCACCAGCCGAAGCCGCCCCGCAGCGGCGGGCAGGCGGTGGCCGGCGAGCAGCGGAAATCCAGGCCCAGCCCCCGCGCCAGGGCGCCCGCGCGGGCCAGGTGCAGCGGATCGGAAACCAGAATCAAGGTGCCCCAACCTTCAGCTCGTAGCGTCTCACGCAAATTGAAAAGATTCTCCAGCGTGTGCTGGCTGCGGTCCTCCACCAGGATCATTTCGGGTGGGATGCTTTGTTTCAGCAATCGCTCCCGGCCGACCTCGGCTTCGCTTAAGGTCGCTTTCCCAGTGAGCCCGCCCGCGATGACGATGCGAGGCGCTTTGCCCTCACGCAAAAGTTGCGCCGCATGGTCCAGCCGGGCCTCGAAGACCCGCGTGGGGCGGTCATCCTGCAATCGCCTGCCCAGCACCAGGATCACATCCGCGGGCGAGCAATCCTTTGCCTGCGCGGCCTTGAGCACCTGGCGGAGCCGCCAGAACACAGGCACGCCCAGCAACAGCCCACCGCTGAAGAGGGCCAGCCCGAAGGAGGCGAAGCCACCAGGGCCCAGCATCTGCCAGAAAGTGGCGCGTGGCGGCGCGGTGTAGGGAACGGAGGTCATGAGGCCCGAGGGGTGAGGGATGCGGTACGAGGGGCGCGCCAACGGTGCGCTAGAGGGTGCGGCCGAAGGCCGCCACCTCATTGAACCTCACTACCTCATCCCTCGCCACCTCACCCCTGTCAAACCAGCGCGCGCTTCTCGGACTTCTTGCGGTCGGCCTCATCCAGGATGCGCTTGCGCATGCGGATGAAGTTGGGAGTCACTTCCACCAGCTCGTCGTTCTGGATGTACTCCAGGGCCTGCTCCAGGGTGTGCTCCCGGGGCGGCGTCAGGCGGGTGGCTTCATCGGCGCTGGAGGAGCGCATGTTGGAAAGCTTCTTGCCCTTGGCCACGTTCACCACCAGGTCGTTTTCCCGGGCATGTTCGCCGATGATCATGCCCGCGTAACACTTGGTGCCGGGATGCAGGAAGATGACGCCCCGGTCCTCCAGGTTCATCAAGGCGAAACCCACGGTTTCGCAAGTTTCCATGCTGATGAGGACGCCGTTCTTGCGGCCCGGCAACTCGCCCTTGTAGGGACCGTAGTGGCTGAAGATGCTGTTGATGATGCCTTCGCCCCGCGTGTCGGTCATGAACTCCGAACGGAAGCCGATGAGGCCCCGGGAAGGGATCTTGAAGTGCAGGCGCACCCGGCCCAGTTCCTGGCCCATGTCCTGCATCTCGGCCTTGCGCGCGCCGAGCTTTTCCATGGCCACGCCCATGTAGGATTCAGGCACGTCCACGCTGAGATCCTCGTAGGGTTCCAGCTTTTCGCCCAGCTCGTTGGTGTGCAGGATCACTTCGGGGCGGCTCACGCAGAGCTCGAACCCCTCGCGTCGCATGGACTCGATGAGCACGCTCAAGTGCAGTTCGCCGCGGCCGCTGACCTTGAAAGAATCGGGGGCTTCAGTGTCCTCGACCCGCAGCGCCACGTTGTGCTGCAGCTCCTTCGTGAGCCGCTCGCGGATGCGCCGGGACTGCACGTGCTTGCCATCCTGCCCGGCGAAAGGGCCGTTGTTCACCATGAACATCATGGAGATGGTGGGCTCGTCAATGTCCACGTACTCAAGGGCCATGGGCGATTCCGCCGAGGCGATGGTTTCGCCCACGCGGATGTCCGGGATGCCCGCGATGGCGACGATCTCGCCGGTGCCTGCCTCAGTCTGCGGGACGCGGGTGAGGCCCTCGAAGCCGTAGAGCTGGGTGATCTTGTGGTTCTGCACGGAACCATCCCGCTTCACCAGCGCGACATTTTCGCCCACCTTGATGGTGCCGTTGAAGATCCGGCCGATGCCGATCTGGCCCACGAAATCGTTGTAGTCCATCAAGGTCACGAGCATCTGGAGCGGCGCCGCCGGATCGCCGCTGGGGGGCGGGCAGTACTTGGCGATGGTGTCGAAAAGGGGGTCCAGGGTCTCGCTGTTGTCGTTCACGTCCATCATGGCGTAGCCCATCTTGGCGCTGGCGAAGACCGTGGGAAAATCCAGCTGCGCGTCCGTGGCGCCCAACTCCATGAACAGCTCAAAGACCGCGTCCTGGGCCCAATGGGGGCGCGCGCCAGGGCGATCCACCTTGTTAATGACCACTATGGGCTTGAGGCCCTGGGCCAGAGCCTTGCGCGTCACGAACTTGGTCTGGGGCATGGGGCCGTCGAAGGCATCCACCACCAGCAGCACCGAGTCCACCATGGAGAGCACCCGCTCCACTTCGCCGCCGAAGTCGGCGTGGCCGGGGGTATCCACGATATTGAACCGATGGCCCGCCCAGTGGATGGACGTGGTCTTGGCCAGGATGGTGATGCCGCGCTCCCGCTCCTGGTCGTTGCTGTCCATGGCCCGCTCCTGGACTTTCTGGTTGTCCCGGAACATGTGGGCGCCCTTGAACATGGCGTCCACCAGGGTGGTCTTGCCGTGGTCCACGTGGGCGATGATGGCGATATTGCGGATTTTTTCAAGGGGCGTCATGGGCATCCAATGGACGGTGTGCCCTTCACGGGGCAAAAGAGTAGCGGTGCAAATTCGACCCACCCCGAGACGCCCGTGAGGAGACGTGTGGGTGGCCGAACCTTCGATTTTACCAGCCTTCAAGGGATTTCTTAAGCGAAGATTTCCCACCTATTCCCTTAGGGACCGTTGCGGAATGGCCAGCGCATTTCTGGCCATTCCGCTACGGCCCCTTATGCCGGTCAAAAATCACGTGGCCGAGTAATTTTGTGGCAACGGCATCCATCGCCGGTGGAGTAGGATGATTCCACTTCACCCAAATGTTCCTGGGAGTCCTCCCATGCAAATCAACGAACCCCTCCCGGCCGTATGCGAGCTCGGCGCCTCGGACCTGCACCTGAAGGTCGGCAACCATCCCGTGGCCCGTATCAAGGGGCGTCTCATGCCCATGACCCAGTTCAAGCGGCTGGTGCAGGAAGACACCATCGCCATGGCCTACAGCATCATGGCCAGCGACAAGCAGAAATCGAAATTCAAGGACAACCTGGACATTGACCTGGCGTATTCGGTGCCGGCCCTGGGACGATTCCGCTGCAACGTGTTCAACCAGCGCGGCACCGTCGGGTTAGTGCTGCGCGTGATCCCGCGGCGCATCTATTCCATCGAGGATCTGATGCTGCCCAGGGTCCTGGCGAAGATCTGCGAGGAGCAGCGCGGCATGGTGCTGGTCACGGGCACCACGGGTTCGGGAAAATCCACGACGCTGGCGGCCATGATTGATCTCATCAACGCCACACGCATCGAACACGTGCTCACCATCGAGGACCCCATCGAGTACCTCCACCGGGACAACCAGAGCATCGTCAACCAGCGGGAGGTCGGCGCCGATTGCACCAGCTTTTCCGCGGCCCTCCGCGCGGCCCTCCGCCAGGATCCAGATGTGATCCTCGTGGGCGAAATGCGCGACCTGGAGACCATCGAAACGGCCATGCACGCGGCGGAGACAGGCCATCTGGTGTTTTCCACGCTCCATACCCTGGATGCCACGGAAACCATCAACCGCGTCATTTCCGTTTTTCCTCCCCATCACCAGAAGCAGGTGCGGTTGCAGATGTCCGCGGTGCTCAAGGCCATCATCAGCCAGCGCCTGGTGCCCCGCTCGGACGGCCAGGGCCGTGTGCCGGCGGTGGAGGTGCTGGTCACCACGGAAACCGTGCGCACTTGCATCGAGGACAAGGACAAGACCAAGAACTTGCGGGATGTCATCGCCGCGGGCACTTCCCAGTACGGAATGCAGACCTTCGACCAGAGCCTTTTCTTCCTCCTGAAGCAGGATCTCATCACTGAAGAAGAAGCCCTCAAGCGCGCCACTAATGTGGGTGAGTTCAAACTGAAGCTGGAAGGCGTCTCATCGGCAGGCGACGCGGCCCGGGCAAGCATGGAAAACCAGATGACCATCAGCCAGGGCGCGGGCCGGGAATCCGGGGGCAAGGCTCCCCAAGCACCCCCAGAGCCCATTCTGCCGCCGAAAACATCCACGACGCCCTTGCCCGCGCCCCGTTCGGATCTCAAGATCGGGCTCGGGCGATAGTTTTTTCATCATCAACCACACGTTTTCTTTCTGACATGATCTAGAGTATTGAATCCCCTTCATTCAACGCGCGCCCTTGGCCTTGTTCGGGGTTCCGCACCGAGGTTTCCATGATCAAGCTCGACATTGCCAACGCGATCATGCAGGCGCACCCCTGCTCCCGGGCCACCGCCCTGCAGGCCGTGGATCTCCTCACCGAGCGCATGAAACAGGCCTTGCTGGATGGAGATCGCATCGAGATCCGCGGCTTCGGGGTGTTCGAACCCCGCCCCCGCAAGCGCGGCATGGGCCGCAACATCAAGACCGGCGACAGCGTCGCCATTCCCAAGGGCAAGAGCATCCGCTTCAAGCCAGGCAAGGACTTGAGGGCCATTGAGGTCGGCTGAGGCCGAGAGGCATGAGTGATGCGATAGAGGCGCACTATTCAACTCTCAACTCTCAACTCTCGACTCTCGACTCTCGACTCTCGACCCCCAAGGCCTATTTCTTCCTCCAACTCGCCAGGATGATCATTTCCCTGAGTGTCTTGGCCATGGTGATGGCGCTCACGCCAGTGGGATCGTAGTGGGGCGCCAGCTCCAGACAATCCATGCCCACCAGCCGACGGCCTTTGAACTGTTTCAGGCCGCCCATGAAAGTCGCATAGTCAATGCCGCCCGGTTCTGGCGTGCCGGTGCCGGGGTAGATGCTCGGATCCAGCACGTCCATGTCGCAGGTCAGGTAGATGGGCCGGTCGCCTAACCTATCCAGCACCTTGGCGATCTCCTCTTTCGTGAAGGGATGCAGGGTGCCGTGCTGTTGGGCGAGATCCCATTCTTCCTTGGAACCGCTGCGGATGCCGAACTGGAAGAGGTTCTGGAAGCCGATCTTGTCCGCCACTCGCCCCAGGATGGTGGCGTGGGTGAAGGGGTCGCCCCACAAGTCCGGCCGCAGATCCGCATGGGCATCGAAGTGGATCACCGCCAGATCGGGATGATCCTCATAGGCCGCCAGGATGAGCGGATAGGCCAGCAGGTGCTCGCCCCCGAACGCGATGGGAAATTGCCCCTTGGCGCGGATCTCCTTCACGGCGGCGCCGATGTCCTCCAGCACCCTGGCCTTCTGGCCCGGGGGCAGAAAAAGATCGCCGTAGTCCGCGTACTTGATATCCAGCAGCGATCCCTTCTGGTAGAAGCTGAACTCCTCCATGCCAAAAGAAGCCTCCCGCACCGCGAAGCCCGCGAAACGGCTGCCGGCCTTGAAAGAGGACGTGCCGTCCCAGCACACGCCAAACAGCGCGATATCGGCCTCGCCTGGGTCGCAGGACCCCAGGAAAAACGGTGGGACGAATTCATGGCGGGGCGACTCAGTGGTGTGCATGGCGGACCTCAACTGTCCCAGCGTAGCAAGGACGCTAAGGCCGAGCCTCTTTCCACACTTTCAAATCCTCTGGATCGTCCACATCCATCCCCCGGTAGGCCTGGCATTCCACGATGCAGCGGGGCAGGCGCGCCACCAGATCCCGCACGCGGGACGCCTCGAAGGAAGCCAGACAAGGCAGTAGCTCGGAACCCATGAATCCGCCCAGGGGCTGTTCCCGCTCACCCTCCCGGACCATGACCCAGCCCCGCCCGCTGGGGTCCACATCGTCTGCCAGGGAGTACCAGGCCAGCAGATCCCGGGCTGTCCACGCCACCTGATCACAGGGCACCACCCACCAGCGGACCGCCAGCGGCGGCTCGGACCGGGCCCAGGTGGAAAGTGCCACCCCGGGACCCTGGCGAGGGTCTGACACGACGGTGATTCCCTTCCCCAACAAGTCCTCAAGGTCCGGCAACGGTTCACCTAAAATCTGGACGGGACCGCTGGGGAACACCTCCCGGAACACCCGCACCAGATGCCCTCCCCAGGTGCCGCCAGCCGGATGAGTCCGATCGTGCTTGGGGCCGCCCAGGCGGCGCCCCTGCCCTCCCGTCAACAGCAGCATTCCGAGAGGTGCTTCAATCGCCATGGCCCTTCCCTCCCGCCCGGGTCTCCTTCACCCAGGTATGGGCCGCCACGGCGGTGGGCAGGCCCAGGGTACCCGCGGACAGGGCCACCACCTGTTCCAGTTCCTCCAAAGTGATGCCGATGGCCAGCGCTTTGCGCACGGACGCATGAACGGCGCCCTCCTTGCCAGCGCCGATGGCGATGGCCAGTTTCACCAGACGCGCGGTCCGCTCGTCCAGGGGACCGTCTTTCCCGCCTTCGGCCAAGAGGTCCCAGGCCTGCCCCAGCTTGGGGAACCGCGCTACGAAATCCGAGTAGGCCGAAGGAGGTTTGGGAAGCTTGTTTTGTCCGGTCATGGATACCTCGAGATGAATCCGGGATCATTCTCGCAGGGTCAGAAGGTGAGCTGGGCCTGAATCCAGAGCTTCTTCAAATTCTTGTTCGCGGTGCCTAAGGTCGGCGTCTCGGCGTCCGCGCGGTAGTCCGCGGCTTTTAGCAGCAGGGTCAGCCAAGCATTGGCCTTATAGCCAAGCAGCGCATCCGTTTCCTTGCCATAGGCCGCGCCGCCTTGGGCTGCCGAGAAAGCGTGGTAGGACACCTCAAAGGACCAGGCACCGGCTTTCCCCCGGTACTGCCCGTAGCGGTCCACTAAGCCTTTGGCGGGTGTCGCGAGGAAGCGGTCCACCCAACCGTTCCAGGCATGGAGCGTGGCGTAGGGGGTCTTGAAGCCCGCGTCCAGGCGTTCCTCCACGGCCATGACCGTGTGGTCTTTCGCCATGCGAAAGCCCAGGCCCAGGAAGCGGTACTTCGCGTCCAGGGTGCCGCTGTCCGTGGCGTCCTTGTACTGCTTCTGGCTGGCGAAGGAGGCATCGTAGAGCACCTTCCAGGCTTCCCCATCGAGCCTTGCGCCGGTGTGCGCGAAGGAGGTGTCCTTGGTGACCACCCCTGAAGGATTTCGGAGTGCCTGATCCCCTTCATCGAAAGCGTAGTGGAAGACGCGAAGGTGCCCCCCAGGGATGAAGCTGAACTGCAGGTTCACCAGCTCCGCCGTGATGGGCTTGGTCTGGCCGACGATGGTCTGCACTTGGGTGAGATGGCCGAGAGTGAATTCCGTATGGGGGATCCAGGTTTTGTTGGTGAAGGTGGCGCCCGTGAAGGTCTGGTCGTTCTGCCGCCAGGCCACGGACCCCACGAAGCGCAGGTTGTCCAGATTGATGGCTTGCCGCCCCACCCGCAGGCCCTTCCACTCGATGAAAAACTGGTTCAGCTGGCTCAAGGGCGGATCCGCCACCACAGCGCGGCCGCTGCGCCCATACCCGGTCTGGGGCACGAAGTAGCGGGGTTCCGCCAGGCTGGAAATGTTCTCGAACTGGACGAAGGCCGAGATTCCTTCCCAGCTCCCGGAGCGCCACCCAAGCACCAGCCGGTTGGTGAAGGCGTCGGCGGTCTTGGCCGAGGCCGCGTCCTCCACATGTTCGTAGCGCGTGCGCAATTCCAGGGTGGCCTTGCCCTTGGTGAGGGCCTGGATGGGACCGGGCTCGTCTCCGGCCATCAGCATCGGTGCTAGGGCCGTCAGGGCGACGCCCAGGACGATCTGGTTCGTGATTCGGGACATGGCTTCTCCTAGATCAAGGGACCCCTTGGGATTTGGAAATCAGTTCTTCAGCACTTCACTTCAGCCTTCCTCCGGGCGTAGTACCACCAATTCAGGGCCAGGCAGATCGTGTAGAAAGCCGCGAAGCCGTAGAGCGCGTAGTGAACGGTGCCGGCTTGCACATGGATCTTGAAGACCGCCGGAATGATGAAGGAGCCGTAAGCGGCCGCGGCGGAGGTCCATCCCAGCACGGGTCCCGCGAGCCTCGGCTCGAAAATGAAAGGGACCATCTGGAAGGTCGAGCCGTTCCCCAGGCCCGTCGCCACGAAAAGCAGCAGGAACAGGCCAAGGAAGGGTGGAAAGAAAATTTCGGGAGTCGCGGACCCCTGGGCCAAATTCACATAGTGGGCTACGCCGAGCGCGCCGATGATCAGAAGGATCGTGGACCAATGGGTCACGCGGCTGCCTTTGAACCGGTCCGACAGCATGCCGCCCACGGGCCGGACCAGGCTGCCGACCAGGGGTCCCAGGAAGGCGTAGGCCAGCGGGTTTGGTGAATTCGGATTGATGGCTCCCATGGGGTACTTCCCGAAGACTTCCTTGATGAGCAGCGGCAGCGCCGAACTGAATCCGATGAAGCTGCCGAAGGTCATCAAGTAGAGCACCGTCATCACCCACGTGTGCTTCCTGGGGAAGATCTGGAACTGGGCGTCCAGGCCCACCTTGATCTTGCCCGGCAGGAGTTTCATGAGCCCCAGGCAAATCAGGATGGTGAGCACCAGCACCCCCATCTGCGCCAGGAGCCCCAGCTTGAATTGGAGCAGCAGCAGCACGCCCACCGCAGTTGAAGCGAAGCCGATGGCGTGCAGGCCCAGGATCTTCAGGAGCGCGAGGCCTATAGGTTCGCTGTCCTGGCCCTCGCGGTTGTCCATGAAGAACCAGGCCAGCACTGCCAGCACCGCCAGGATAGGAACCCATACAAAGCCGCCGTTCTGCACCCAGAGCTGCTTGCCCGTGGCGGCGATGTGCGGCGCTCCGGCCAGGGCGCCGAACATGGATGCGCCCATGACCGCGGGCACCAAGTACTGCATGATGCTCACGCCCAGGTTGCCCACGCCCGCGTTGAGGCCCAGGGCCAGGCCCGCGAGGCGCTTGGGGAAGAAGCCGTTGATGTTGGACATGGAGGAAGCGAAGTTGCCGCCACCGATGCCCGAGAGGGCCGCCATCACCGCGAAAGTGGAGAAGCTCGTGGATTTGTCCTGGAGGGCGATCCCGGCGCCGAGGGCGGGGATGATGAGCAGAGCCGTGGTGAGCGCGATGGTGTTGCGACCGCCCGCCAGGGACACCAGGAACGAGCTGGGAATGCGCAGCGTGGCGCCGCTGAGCCCGGCGATGGAGATGAGCGTGAACAGCTGGCCAGACGTGAAGGGGAATCCCGCCTCCCTCATCCGTACGGTCAGCACGCTCCAGAACATCCATACCGAGAAGGCGCAGAGCAGGCTGGGCACGCTGATGGCGAGGTTGCGCCACGCGGTCCTGGAGCCACCACCTTCCCAGGCCTTGGAGTCTTCAGGATTCCAGTTCGTCAATTTGGCCATGATGGGGTGCCTCCTTTTAGGGCCGTTAGGTGGTGGCCAGCGCTTTTCCGGCCAGCGCGTTACGGCCCCTTATGCCGGTCTAACATATGAAATGACAAAAGTTATTTTGCTGCAACGGCTCAGTTGGAGTGATCAATGATATTGACGAGTCCGGGAGCCTCTTCCTGGTTGATGCGCCGCACCACGAAATGGAGCCAGACGAGACAGATGAGCGAGAGCAGCGCCAGCACCATCCACATGGTGGTCCAAAGTCCCGTGGCCTTCAGCATGTATCCGAACAGGATCGGGCCGGCGAATCCGCCCAATCCCCCGATGACGCCCACGATGCCACCCACCACGCCGACCTCCGTGGGGAAGTAGTCGGGAATGTACTTGTAGACCGCCGCCTTGCCCACGCCCCAGGTGATGCCCACCAGGAACACCAGGCACGTGAAGATCCACACATTGGCCTGGAAAAAGACGTGGGTCGAACCCTTCGCCAGGATCTGCTTCTTCTTGACTTTGTCGCCCACCGCGACCGCTGGTTCCTGCCAGAACTCCGATTGGGGAAGCACCAGCACGCGGTCATCAGTGGTTCCGGTGCCCTGGACCTTCACTTTGTAGACATAGGTGAGATCACCAACCTGGATCTTGCCCTTCTCAACCGATTTCACTTGGCCCCCAGTCACCGCAAGCACCGCGGGGCCCGGCGAGTCAATGCTCATGCGGGGCACCATCAGCGCCGCGCAAGCGAGAAGGCTGACGCCGAAAGTCCAGTACATGACCGTCCGGGCGCCGAATCTATCCGAAAGCCAGCCTCCAAAAGCGCGGATGAGGCCCGAGGGCAGACTGAAGCTCGCCGCCAACATTCCCGCCATGGCCAGGCTCATGCCGTAGACACCCACATAATAGGGAATCAGCCACTGGGCCAGGGCCACGAAGCAGCCGAAGACCAGGAAGTAGTAGAGCCCGAAACGCCAGACCCGCACGTACTTCAGCGGAGCGAGCATCTGAGCCAGGCTTCTGTCTGCGGCATGCTCGGTTTTTTTCTCGGCGGTGAAGACAAAAAAGAGCAGCGCCATCACCACCAAGGCCGCGGCGTAGATTTTGGGGGCCGTGCGCCACCCTTCGATGTTGGTGCCTGCCAGGGTGAGCTTCTTCAATAGCCAGGGCGCGCCCATGCTGGTGATGGCGCTGCCAGCGTTGCCCGCGCCGAAGATGCCGAGGGCGGTGCCCTGGCGTTCTTTGCTGAACCAGACGGAAGTGAAGGCGATGCCCACGGCGAACGCCGCGCCGCTGAGCCCGAAACCCAGGGAGGCCCAGACGAATCCCGCATAGGAATGCACGCTGCCCAACAGGTACATGGGGATGGCCGACAAGAGCAGCAGAATCGTGTAGACCTTCCGCCCTCCGAATTTGTCCGTGAGCAGGCCCACGGGCAGGCGCATCAGGGAGCCTGTGAGCACTGGGATGCCGATGAGCCACCCGATCTGAGCCTGGTCCCAGCGGAAGACGCCGTTCTCCACCAGAAAGGTCACCAGCACGCCGTTCAGCGTCCAGGCGGCGAAACAGAGCGTGAAAGCCAGAGTGCTCATGGTGAGCGCGGAGATGGACTTTGCCTTCTGGTCCATGGGGGTCCTCATGTTGGTTGAGATCACTTCCGATTGCCTGAGGGATGACAAGGCCGTCCCTCATTTTTTTGGAGCAGTCATCATATTAAGGATGATCTAATCCTAAATTATCCTAATATCTCTCCAGGAGCCTTCGCAAGGTATTTCAGGCGAGCTGTGACGGAATTCACCTTAGGGCCTGAAAGGGATAAGGATGGCAACCTTATTCCCTTTCAGGCCCTGACCTTCAGCGATCCAGTTTCGGCGCCTTGAAGGCGAGGAAAAGCGCCACCAGGCTGAGGGCCAGGGACACAAAGAAAGCCCCTGCCAGCAGGGATCGCTGTCCATCCAGCACGGAACCCAGGACGGTTTCGAACAGATATACCTGGATCACCAGCGTGAGAAGACCAAAGCCCAGAGCAGCTCCAGTCATTTGGGACCTGGGGGACTTTTTCATGCCAGCACCTCCTCGCCGCGTCCATCTCCCGCGCCGGCCGCAGCGATTGGCCGGGGAACGTTGGGTTTCGTCATATCCCCCACCGCCCACACCATCCCATCCCCGCGGATCTCCAGGACGATCCCGCCCAGAGGGCGGGTGGGCGGGCCCTGCACCGGGAAACCCTGCTCCACCTCAAAGAAACCCAGGTGGCACGGGCACTCCAGGCGCGCGCCATCCCAGCGCACCGCGCACCCTAGGTGAGTGCACACCTGGCGGTAGGCCTTCAGGTCACCTCTCCAGGTCCGCACGAGGATGCATTTGTCCTGATCATCACGGAACGTGAAGAGGCGACTCTTTCCCGGCAGCAACTCGGAGGCCTTGCAGACGGCCACCGCTGCGCCTCCCTCGCCGCTGGGCGCCCCCTCCAGGGGCTTGCGGCGGGCCCACAGGTAGCCGATGCCCAAGGTGAACCCCGTGGAGACCAGCGCCAGGAACCGGGCGAATTCTCTTCGCGAGTACCTGGACTCCCCGGCGATGTCCACGGGAAAAGTATCCTTCCAGTGCACCATCAGAAGCCTCCTTCGATCAGCGATGCAGCATCGAGGTGGAGCGGAATATCTGGATCGGGGACCATCACCGCCGTGCGTGTCTTTACCTTCAGCGCGCCCACGAGGAACTCGCGCACGGGCTTGGACCGGCGCATCCCCAGCACTTGGTGTTTGGGCACATAGAGCAGGGCCTGGCTCGGGCACACCGTGGCGCACATGGGCTTCAGGCCTTCGCTGGTGCGGTCGTAGCAGAGGTCGCACTTGAGCATCTGCTCCATGCCGCTGAAGACGATGGGCACGCCGAAGGGGCAGGCCAGTTCGCAGTTCTCGCAGCCGATGCAGCGGGGCTTCTGGGAACTGTGCACCACGCCGTCGTCGGTGCGCTTGATGGCATCCGCAGGACAGACCTGGGCGCAGATGGGATCCTCGCAGTGCATGCATACCGTGGGCACCGTCTGGGGGGAGTCCATGCGGTCCATGTCGTCCAGGTGGATCATGGGCCGCCCCTTGTGGGTGCCGCACTCCGCGCAGGCGCCCACGCAGGCGCGGCAGCCGATGCAGCGCTGGGGGTCAATGAAAAAGCCGTGCTCGTCCGAAACCATTAAAACACCTGCTCGGGAAGGTCCGCCTGGTCCGTCCGGGCCTCGAAGGCCATGCGCTGAAGCTCCGCCAGCTCGGCGGGGAAGCGATCCTTGGCGGTCTTGGCGATGCGCACGCAGCTCACCTTGAATTCGGGGATCTTGCTGAGGGGATCCAGATGCCTCGCAGTGAGACGGTTGGCGCTCAGCTCGCCGGGCCAGTGGTAGGGGATGAAGACCGTGTCGGGCCGGATGGTCTTCACCAACCTGGCCGGCAGCACCAGGGCGCCGCGCCGGGAGGTGATCTCCACCGCATCCCCCTCCTCGATGCCGTGCGCTGCGGCGAGCCGCGGGTGGATCTCCAGGTAGGGATGGGGGCATTGCTCCACCAGGAATCCGATGCGCCGGGTCTGCGTGCCGCTCAGGTATTGGAAGACCACGCGCCCCGTGGTGAGCCAGACGGGAAATTCATCATCCACGACCTCCATGGGCGGCCGCCAGGATGTGGGAATGAACTTGGCCTTGCCATCCGGATGGAAGAATTTTCCGCCTTCGAAAAGCCGCGGCGTGCCCGGGTGGTCCAGGCTCGGGCAGGGCCAGAACACGCCCATGTTCTGCTCGATTTTCTGGTAGGTGATGCCGAAATAATCCGCGGTGCCCCCCTTGGACGCGACGCGCAGTTCATTGAAGATCGCCTCTGGACTGGTGAAATGGCCGAACCATTTTTCCTTGCCGAGGCGCTGAGCGATCTCCACCAGGATCTCCCAATCCGGACGCGCGTCCCCGGGCGGCTCCACGGCCTTGTTGATGCGGATGACGCGCCCTTCCGTGGAGGTGGTGGTGCCCTCATCCTCCTCATGCAGGGCGGCTGGCAGCACCACGTCGGCGTGCTGGGCGGTTTCGCTGAGAAAGAAATCCAGGTTCACGTAGAACTCGAGCTTGTTCAAAGCCTCGCGTGTGAATTCGGTATCCGGCAGGCTCACCAAGGGATTGAAGCAAAGGCTCAGCAGACCCTTGATTTCCCCGGCATGGATGGCATTCATGATCTCCTGGGCGGTGAGGCCCTTATGGGGCAGTTCCTCATCGGTGCAGTTCCAGACTTCGCAGATGTACTTGCGGTGCTCGGGATTTTCGATGTCGCGGTTGCCCGGCAGCTGGTCGCACTTGTGACCGTGCTCACGCCCGCCTTGGCCATTGCCCTGCCCCGTGATGGTCGCGTAGCCGCAGTTGGGCCTCCCGATGCGGCCGGTGGCCAGGACCATGTTGATGCAGCCCAGCACGTTTTCCACACCCTTGCTCTGATGCTCAATGCCGCGGGCGTGCAACAGGAAACTGGTGCTGGCTTCCCCCCACATCCGCGCGGCCTTCTCGATGGCCGCCACGGGCAGGCCCGTCAACCGGGACGTCCATTCCGGCGTGCAGTCCCTCACTTCCTCGATGGCCGCTTCGATTCCCGTCGTGTGGGCGTTGATGAATTTCCAGTCAATGAAATCCCACTTGTGCAACAGGTGCAGCACCCCATTGGTCAACGCGCAATCGCTGCCAGGCTTCAGGGGCAGCACCAGGTCCGCGGTGCGGGCCAGGGGCGTGATGCGCGGGTCCACTACGATGAGCTTCGCGCCCTGGTCCCGGGCCCGCCAGATGTAGTCCGTGGTGATGGGAGCGCATTCCGCCACGTTGGCGCCAGTGACCCAGATGACGTCCGCTCCGACGATATCCACCCAGGCGTTGGCGGCGCGGTCCACGCCAAAGGCCTTCTTGTTCCCCACACCCGCGCTCACCATGCAGAGCCGTCCGTTGTAGTCGAGGTTCTTCGTTCCGAGCCCCAGCCGCGCGAACTTTCCCGCCAGGTAGCTCTTCTCGTTGGTGAGGGAGACGCCGGAGAGCATCGCGAAGGCATCCTTCCCGTACTGGGCCTGGATGCGCTCGATCTCGTTCACCGTGTGGGCCATGGCCGCTTCCCAGTCCACTTCGGCAAACCCGTGCTCGGTGCGCATGAGCGCCGAGGTCAGGCGGTCCGGATGGTTGCCCTGGAGATACCGCTTGACACCTTTGGGACAGAGCTTCCCCTCGTTAAAAGGGAAGTCGGTCCAAGGCTCGAAGCCCACCACGTGGTTGTCCTTCACCTTGAGCTGGATGCCGCACTGCTGGCCGCAGAAGCAGCAGTGGGTCTTCACGAGCTTGTCCGGCTCCAGGTCCGCGTCCCAGCCACCCGGGGGAGCCAGATTCAGGTGGGGGCCGTAGAGATCACGGAGTTCAGCCAGGGATTTCGGCGTGGCGCTCATGGCTGGCTCCGGAAAGTCTGAGGGTCGGTGATGGGATCCACGGGCACCGGAATTCCCGAGAAGGGATCAAAAGCCCCACCGAGCCTTGACCCTTGGGCCTTCGCAAGAAGCCTGCGCTTGCACTTCGGGCAGAGATCCAGGTGGTGCACGCTCTCAGAATGCCTGGCGGTTTCGAGGCCCAGCTTGAGGAAGAGCGCTTCGAGATCACGGCGCTGGTTGGCCCGGATGAAGAGGGATCCGCAGGCCTTGCAGGCCAGCCGGCCTTCCGCTTCCCCGGCCGCTTTGTAGAAGGTCACGCCCAGCTGGGCGGGCCGCTGCGCGATGTGGAAGAGCTTGCCGAAAGGGAGGCTCAGCAGCATGAGGATCACGGTCAGTTCATGCAGGTAGGCCAGGGTCCCGAAATTGCGCCCCTGCAGGGCCTTTTCGGACACGGTGAGCAGAATTCCTGTAATGGAGACCGCCAGCAGGACCAGCAGAGGCAGGATGTCCAGATCAAAGCGCTGGGTGGCCATGTCGCCCTCGTCCTGGCCGCGGCGGATGAAAGCCAGCACACAGCCGGTGATCACCATGAGCGCCGCCAGATCAAGCACATGGAAAGCCAGGAAGCCGGCGAAACTGTGCACCGGAAAACTGCCGGTGCCGAAGCCGAAGAGCCAGGCCTGGTAGCGGTCCTGATTCAGGCCGTCGGATGCGAACCGGATCCAGCCGAACACCAGCGGAAAGGTCACGGAGAAACCCAGCAAGCAGCCCCAGGCGATGAGCGCGTGCGCTCCCCAGCGCTTGATGGAGCGCCGCCCGATGAACCGTTGGAGGAAGATCTGGTCCAGGGCCAAGAGGCCCATCTTTGGCAACAAGATGATCACCCTGGGGCTGGCCAGGCGCTTCAGCAGATCACGAAAATACATCCAGGTGGCGGGCCGTTCCACCCACGTCCAGTAGCGGTAGGCCACGCCGAAGCAGGCGAACACCGAGGCCAGCAGGTAGCCCAGCAGGGCCGGGTCCAGCCATCGCCCCGCCCGGCTTCCCAGAGCGATGGCTCCGCACAGCAGCGCCGTGGTCAGCGCCGCGCGGAGGAGGGGCCGGGGTTCCAGATCCAGAGAGGAGAAGAATGACATCAGCAGACTCCGAAATCTGGACAAAGCTCGTCCCAAAAGAACTTGCTTCCCGAAAAGGTTCGGAAGACTTTAGGAGCCGTTACGAAATAGCCAGTGTTTTTCTGGATAGTTCGTTACGGCTCCTTATGCCGGGCCTTCATGGAAATGACAAGGATATTTTTTACAGCGGCTCAGCGCCGACCGCGACGCAGGGCCTGGGGAGATTGTAGATGGGTCCGGCGCATTTTGGTGAGTTGCAGGTCCCTGAGGGTGTTCGAAGTCATGGATGATTCCACCTGGGCCTTCACCGCGGACCAGGCCTCGTGCATGGGGCAGGGATTGTCGCAATCGCAGGCGGGGAAGCCCATGATGCAGGCATCCAGAGACCCGGCGCCCTCCATGGCCACGAGCACCTCCCCCACGGTGATGTGGTGGGAGGGGCGCGCGAGCCGAAAGCCGCCTTTGGGGCCCCGCACGGATTCCAGGATTTCAGCCCGGGCCAGCCGCTGGAGGATTTTGGCGAGGTAGGGCGGCGGAAGCTTCAGCTGCCCCGACAGGTCCTTGGCCATCATGAAGGAACCATCCTCGGGCAGGTGCGCGAGGGCTTGCAGGGCGTACCCACTGGCGACGGTGAAAAGCATTTCGGGCCTCGTTATCCGTAATCACTATACACGGCTTTCTGTGGGCTTGTGAGATAGCCCTCACATCCCTCTCAACGAAAGCACCAGGGCGAAGGCGCTGATGGTGGTGACCAGCGACTCCCGCAGTCCCAGCGACTTTGCATCCAGCACGGCGTGCTCTAGCTTGGGTTCTAGCAACACCCGCAGCAGGAGCATCCCCATCCACAGCGGCCACAGCCAGCGCAGGCCCAGAGCCAGCTGCATGGCCAGCGCGATGAGGCCCGCCACCCCATGGACCCATAGCGCCGCGCGAAGGGAAGCCTTCCCGCCGCGCCGCAAGGCCAGCCGGGCCCGGAGATAGGCCACGGGCGCGGCCAGACTCAGAAAACAGCCCACGCCCAAGGCGCCCGCCAAAGCCCAAGGTCCCTCCCCCGCCCGGATCATCGCGGCACCCAGCAGGGCGGGCAGCGCGATGGAAATCCATTCGGCGGCCAGGCTCCTTGCACCGCCCTTTAGATCCACCCATAGGAGCCAGGCCCCAAAGGGTGCCACAGGCAGCAGAGCCAGGAAAAAATCAAGACGCGGCCCCCGCACCGACAGGAAAAGTCCCGCCGCGCCCATCAGGCCATAAAATGCCAACCAGCCCCCGTCGAAGGAGGAGAGATCTCCACCGCGAACGGCCCGGCGGAGCGGCACTCGGCCCAGGAACCCTGCCAGGCCCGTCATAAACAGACCCAGGCCCGGCAGGCTCGGCCGCAAGATCAAAGCGGAGATGGTGGGCAGCAGCAGAAAGGCCCAGGAGCCATGTTCAGGGGGTAGCAGTCGCGGTCTGGGGGAGGTCATAGGCGGGTTCAGCGGGCTCGCTGGGACCCAGGAGCGTTTCCAGGGCCTGGAGCAGTGCTTGACGATAGAAGGCTTTGGTGCGCGCGTCAGCAACAAAGGGCGTCATCATCACGCTGCGCAGCACCAGCAGGTGCGATTGGCTGCGCCATTCCTTGGCGGGGATCCCTAGGCGGGCCAGGAAGGGAAGCGGCGCGTGGCCATGGACACGATGGCTCAGCTCGGTGGAAGCCAGGGAGAAATCCCCGGCGCGGTCCGTGCGGAAGCGGGTGAGCACTTCCTCGTTCACGGCATTCACCCGGTGCAAGGTATTCATCCGCCGCGGGGCGAAGGCATACAAGAGCACATCCAGGTCTGGCGAGTCGAACACGTGGCACTGGTAGTCGCCGAAGATCCGTCCATCCAGCAGCTCGGCCAATCCGCGGGCAGAGCGGAAGGATTCACTGAGGATGGCTCCGTAGCCCTTTTCGGTCAGCGGCACGGTGCCATGGGCCAGCCAAACCGCGCTGGCGGCGGCCCCGGGCTTGCTGCCTTCCAGGATGTAGCTGCCCAGGTGGTCATCCTCCCGTGGATTGAGGTACGCCGCATGTTGCGTGGTGAGGGTCCGCATCTCCCCCTCCCGCAGCACCAGGGCTCCGGCGGGATAGGGGATGAACCCCAGCTTGTGGGGATCAATGGTGATGGAGTCGGCCCGGGACATGGCTTCGAAGGCCGCGTGGACTTCCTTCCGCATGGGACATACCAGGTCTGGGTCGCCCACCTCCCGGAAACTGCCATCTCCGCGCCTGAAAATAGCCCGGGCATAGCCGCCATAGGCCGCGTCTAGATGGACGAAGAACCACCGCCCATGGGTCTTGGCGAAACGCTCCCGCAACTCCAGGAGGCCATTGATGGAATCCACGCCGCCACCTTCGGCTGTGCCCACGATGCCCACCACAGCCAGGACCGGGTGGTTCTCCTTGGCGAGCCGGTCCAGCATCTGCTCCAGGGCTCCCAGGTCCATGCGCAACATGGAATCCACGGGCACGGGGAGCAATTGGTCCTCGCCTAGGCCCAGCAGGTTCGCGGCCTTGTTCCAGGAATAGTGGGCCGTTGAAGGCACCAGCACGCGGAACGCGCCGCCACGGCGCACCGTGCCGGCATTTTGCGGAAGGGTTTGATGCAGCGCGAGCAGTGTTTCAGTTCTCAGGCGCCCCAGCAGCTGGTCCGGCATCCGGGCATTGATGGGCCGGCCCCCCGCGTCCTTCCATTCCCCCGGGGGCTTTCCCTTGGGGAGCCGCAACGGCGCCAAGGCCAGATTGCGCAGGATCCACAGGGCTTCGATGTTGGCCACCGTGCCGCCCGAGCAGAGATGGCCCCAGGCCCGATCCGGATCGAAGCCCATCAACTCCGCCAGGTCCCGGGCCACCTCGCTTTCCAGGGCGCTGGTGACAGGGCTGCCTTCGTGAGCCACATTGTTCGGGTTGTAGAGCATGGCCGCGAGAAAGCCAACCTGGGCCGGGATCAGCGTATCCGCCATCATGTGGCCCAGGTACCTTGGCGAGTGGCTAGGGACGGAACCCTTGAGCCGTCCCAGCAGCCGTCGCAGGGAAGCTTCCACGCTGGCCTGGGTGACCACGAAGTCCGCTTTGAGCTGACGGAAAGGATCTACCGCATCGGGATCATTTGGAAAGAAACCCCGTCTCCAATGCACGTGGTCCCGCACGGCATCCAGCAAGAGCCGCTCCAGGAATTCAGCATTCTGCCCTTGGGGGCCCAGAAACAGGGCATGGGGATCAACACGCATGGCTCACTTGTGCGATGGCCCAGGTGCCAAGTCAATAGCACCGGGCGCTAAGGTGACGAAGCGCACAGCCCAAGCCAACGGCCCAAAAAGCAAGATCCAGGTTTAAGCACTGGAAAGACCGCCAGAAGACGCTATCTTGACTGTTCTGGTTCTCTTTGCCCTTGGTCAACCAGGCAAAGGATTGCAAATTAGGAAATACCACTGCTTCTGGGGCGACCGTGGCCTTCATCGAATGGAAAGAACAGTACGAGACAGGCGTCCTGGGCTACGACGCCCAGCACAAGACCCTGTTCCGCCTGGCCAATCGCATCCACGAGTGTCTCGACAGGCAGGCTTCTGGATCTGAGCTGGAGCTCAGCTCGGTTTTCGGGGCCTTCCTGGAGATGACCAGGACCCATGTCCGTACCGAGGACGAGCTCATGGCCTGGCACCATCACGAGCCGGCCAAGAGCCACGAAGAAGCCCACCGCCACTTCCTCGAGGGCCTGGAAGCCATCGCGGATCCATCGGTTGAAAACCTTAGCCATCGTGAGCGGTTGAGCGAGTTCCTGCATAAGTTCAAGCATCATTTTGAAGCCGAGGATGAGCAGACATTCCTGGCGTTGTTGCGGCGCCACAACCACCCCCCGGCAGAATGAGCCGCGGTGCAGGGGAAACTCAGAACCATGGCCGAGTCCGAATACCCCCAACGCGTTCCCATCAAGGTCATCGGCCGTGTGGAGGAGCTGAAGGCAGAGATGGTGGCCGAATTGATCGGAGTCCATCTCGGGCCGCAACCGGAGGGAGCTGAACAGCACCACGCCAACTGCAAGGGGGCCTACATCAGCTACACGTTCTGGGTCACTTTGCCCCACGGCGAAGCCGAAAAACCCCTGCGGGAAGCCATCGCCAAGCTGCCCGGGCACGTGATGCAGCTGTAGCGGGGTATCAGGATCTCGAATTGATCTCTACTCCCGTTCATCATCCCCAGGATGGCCGTCGTTCCATTTGGATGCGTCCAAGGGCGCGTTGGGAAGCACCGTAATGGATGTGATGGGATGGATTTCCCAGGCGCTGGCGCGCCAGTTCCCGGCCTTCCCGGGCGCCGTATTTTCCGATGCGCCAGCGTGTTCGAAATCGTAGAGCATCCACCCGCGCAGGCGCACGCGGCGGCCCTTCAGCGCCGTCAGCGCGGCGGTGGACCAGTCCAGGCCGGCCGCCGCGGCCATCGCGCGCCAGCGGGGCGTCACTTCAGAAATGATGCGCTGGGCCGGGGCCGTGTGGCTGCCATCCAGCACCAGCTCGATGTGGGTATCCCGGTTCGCCGCGTCCGTGGCATGGCAATTGGCCGTCTCGACGCCACCCACCAATACGTCATAGACCACCGCCTCGAGTTCCACGCCATCGGAGGTGGAGAATCGCGCGGTGTCATTGCCGGGCTGGAGCAGCGCTGGAAGCGTGATGGTCCCGTTGACGTTGACCGGATTGGTCTCGCGGTTCTTCAGCAGGTTCAGCGCCTTCACGTCGCTGGCCACCGCGTCTCCCGAGGGGCCGCACTGCGCAGGGTTCGGCGGTGCCACGGCGGCGGGCGGGTTAGTGCCGTGGCTGCACGTGAGGATCAGTCCAAGAACGAGAAAACCAAACGAACGGCGCATGGTCACGGCCTGAGGGTGCCCATCATGCGGGGATAGGGGATGGTTTCCCTCACATGGGGCAGCCTGCAGATCCAGGCCACGGCGCGCTCCAGGCCCATGCCGAAGCCCGCGTGCTGCACGCCGCCGAAGCGTCGCACGTCCAGGTACCACTGGTAGTCGGCGAGGTTGAGGCCGTGATGCTCGATCTGGGCCAGCAAGTAGCCGATGTCGGATGAACGTTCCCCGCCGCCGATGACTTCGCCGTAGCCCTCCGGGGCCAGCAGATCCGCGCCCAGGGCTAGCTCCGGCTGCGCGGGGTCAAATGCCATGTAGAAGGCTTTGAAGCTTTTTGGAAAACGATGGACCCAGAGCGGGCGATCCATGGCGTTCATCAGGATCGTCTCGTCGTCATTGCCGAAATCCTCGCCCCAGGTGATGTCGCTGCCCAGCTCCTTCAGCTTTGCCACGCTGTCCGTGTAGCTCATGCGGCCGAAGGTTTCATTCACCGCCACTTCCAGCGGCGCCTGGTCCCGCTCCAGGATTTTCAATTCTTCCTGCCGGCCTTCCAGCACGCGCTGAAGGATGAACTTCGTCATGCGTTCGCCGAGCTGCATGACATCGTCCAACCCCGCGAAGGCCATTTCCGGTTCCACCATCCAGAACTCCGTGAGATGGCGGCGGGTCTTGCTTTTCTCAGCGCGGAAGGTGGGCCCGAAGCAGTAGACCTTGCCGAAGGCCGGCACGCCAGGTTCCTGGTAGAGCTGGCCGCTCTGGCTCAGGAAGGCTGTGCCTTCGTGGAAGTAGTCCGTTTCGAACAGCGAGCTGGTGCCCTCGCAGGAACTGGGCGTGAGGATGGGCGCGTCCAGCAGCGTGAATCCGTCCTCGTCGAAAAAATCGCGGATGGCTTTCACGATGGTGTGGCGCACCCGGATGATGGCCCATTGGCGTTTCGAGCGCAGCCAAAGGGTGCGGTGGTCCATGAGGAATTCGATGCCGTGGTCTTTGGGCGTGATGGGAAAGTCCACGGAGGGCGCGAGGAGCTTCAGCGATTTCACCAAGATTTCCGGCTCACCCGTTTTGGGATGCTGCTGCACGATGCCCGTCAGCGATATGGCCGATTCCTGGGTGAGCTTCCCGGCCGTTTCATAGCCTTCGGCATCGGCGTCCTGGGCGCCCACCACGCATTGCACGAAGCCCGAGCCGTCCCGCAGCTCGATGAACCTGGTCTTGGACGTGCGCGCATTGCGCACCCAGCCACGCAAGGCGACGGATTCCCCTACAAGGGACTTCAGGTGGCGGACTTCGGTGAAAGGGACAGGCACAGGCACTCCAACTCAGAATCCTCCATTGTGCCGCGCGGCGGTCCCAGGCCCAAATGCAAAGCGGCCCCGGGCGGCGGCCGCTCCGTATTCTGGAGAAAAACAAGCCACGAAGGCACACGAACAAGGCACAAAGTATTTATTTGTGTCCTTCGTACTACTGATCTTCAACTTCGTCTTCTCTTAAGAAGAAGTTGCCCTGCGGCTGTTGTATATCACAGAAGGAATGAAATCAGGATCTACAAGCTTGCTGCGGCGGTCCTTGGGATCTTTAGGGGCAAATGGTTTGCCACCCAAACGCCCGTCGTTCCCCATGACCCATGCGAACGCCCATCCCCTCCATCCCTTTCATCCCTGTTCATAAAGCTTTTTTAACAGGGATGAAGGGGATGAAAGGGATACAGAGGAGGGCGCTTCGCGCCACCCCCATTTGGGGACCATCACCGCCTTTGAGCTGAGTCCCTTCGTGGCTGTATTGCGTTTGCTGAATCCGCTTCAGAACGGAATATCGTCGTCGTAGCCGCCGGATGGGGGCGGAGGCGGCATGTCGTCAAAATCCGGGCCGCCGGAATTGGAAGCCACGCCCGCGCCCACGGGACTGGCGCTGGTCCGGCTATATCCGCCTTCCCGCTGGCCGCCGCCTTCTTCCATGCGGCCCAGCATCACGAAATGGTCGCAGCGGATCTCGGTGAAGAATTTTTTCACCCCCGCCTGGTCGGTGTATTCACGGTACTGGATGCGGCCTTCCACCAGGATCTGCTTGCCCTTGCGGAGGTATTTCTCGGCGATTTCCGCCTGCTTGCCCCAAACGACAATGTTGTGCCATTCGGTCTTGGACTGTTTTTCCCCTTGGGGGTTTTTCCAGGTCTCAGTGGTCGCTATGGAGAACTTGGCCACCGGCTGGCCCGAGGGCGTCAGCTTGAGTTCCGGGTCCTTCCCGAGGTTCCCGATGAGCAGTACTTTGTTCAAAGATCCAGACATGCTTCCTCCCAGGCGGAGCTCTCCGCCGTTCAAACCCAGTTCTCAGGAAATCTGAGGGGGTGTAGGGTGCTAATGATCCTCTTGGGAGCGAATGTGTCAAGCATCCTCATCACCTGCCGGAACAAGCAGCTGGCCACACGGAATTATGTGCCCGCCATCCATGTGGCCGGATGGCACAAGCCCATCCACCTGGTTTCGCCTGACGACCCCACGCCCAACCTCGAGGGAGTCGCCGGCCTGCTGCTTTCGGGCGGGGGCGATGTGAACCCGAAATACTGGGACGAGGAGGTGCATCCCAAAGCGCAAATTGATGACGAGCGAGACGCCATGGAATTGGATCTCATCAAGGCCGCCTGGGAAAAGGGCATCCCCATCCTCGGCATCTGCCGGGGCGAGCAGATCCTCAACGTGGCGCTGGGCGGCTCCATGGTGCAGGACATCCCGGATCATTTCGGCTGCGACCCCTCCGTGCACCAGCACGGCACTCCCGATACGCCCGAAGTGCGCCACACCGTGTCCGTTACGCACAATTCCAGGCTCTTCCAGCTGCTCGGGGCCGCGTCGGTGCCCGTGAACAGCCGGCACCACCAGGCCGTGAAGGACCTGGCGCCGGATTTGCGGGCCGTGGCGTTCCATCCCCAGACTCTCAAGGATGGCAAGCCCCTGGTGGAGGGCATCGAAGCCAAGGACATGGACCGCTGGGCCATCGGCGTGCAATGGCATCCCGAGAACCTGATGGAACTGGGCAACGCCGCGGGTTCCGCGGCCCGGGGGCTCTTCCATGGCTTCGTCGCCGCGGTGCAGGACTATTCCTATTCAGCCGCCAGCAAGGCCGCGGAAGTGCAGGCGTGAACGGCCCCATCCAGTTCGAGGTCCGCGACCGCATCGGCATCCTCACCCTCAACCGCCCGGAGAAATTGAACGCGCTGATCCCTGAGATGGCCGAAGGCTTCATGGATGCGCTGTCAAAATCCGCCGAACCCGGCGTGAAGGCCCTGTTGTTGCGGGGGAGCGGCCGCGCCTTCTGCGCCGGCGGCGACATCGGCTGGATGCTTCAGAGCCTCAAGGAAGGCCGGATCGAAGAGATGAAAGCCCTGCTCAACCTGGGAGCGAAGGTCTCCCACGGCCTCAAGACTTTGCCCAAGCCCGTCATCGCGGTGGTCCAGGGGCCCGCGGCGGGCGCGGGCATGAGCCTGGCGCTCGGCGCCGACCTCCGCATCGCCACGCCGGACGCGCAGTTCTCCATGGCCTTCGTGAAAATCGGCCTGCATCCCGACTGGGGCGGCAGCGTGATGCTCTCCATGCTCGTGAACCCTGCCCAAGCCCTGGAATTGATGTTCACCGGCGAAGCCATAGACGCCAAGCGCGCCTATGATCTCGGCCTGGTGAACCAGATCGTGGACGCGGAAGTGCTCGAGGACGTCCTGAAATTCCTTTGCGCCAGGTTGGCCCACGGCCCCAGCGAAGCCTTCGCCAGCATCAAGCGGAGCGCGCTGCGCAACACGGGCCACACCCCTGAGAGCCTGCTGGCCCTACTGGAGGAAGAAGGCCGCCAGATGGCCGCCACGGCCCAAAGCGCGGATGCGAGGGAAGGGTTGACGGCTTTCGTCGAAAAACGCATGCCGAAGTTCGCCTGAGCCTCATCCCAGATCCTTGCCGCAGTACCTGCACACCTTCGCCGCGGCCTTGATGGTCTCTGCGCAGAAGGGGCAGACCTTGGTGGGGCCGGTCTCTGGACCGCCATCGGGGCCACCGGCGGGCAGGCTGCCCTGAGCGGCCTCGATCAACTCCTTGATGCGCTTGGCGTCGGATTTGTAGTGCCCGTGGCTCGATATGGGGTCGCTGCCGCCGGTGCTTTCGATGAGGATGTCGCTCCACAACAATCCAGTTTCGATGCGCACCGAGGCCACGCGCTGGAGATGGATGCTCATTTCATTCACCGTGAACCAGCGGCGCAGCCGCCGGATCACCGCGGTATCCGTGATTTCGATGACCGTTGGAAATAGGAAATTCCCCTTGGTGAAGCGGCTGGCCTTGAACGTTTCGGCTGCCATGGTGTTCCTCCGATGCAATGCATTTCTCGACTACTAACGATACCCACCAGGCGAAGGCGGGGACCACTGATGAGATCAAAGATCTCTCGTTTTCGTTGGCGGATTTTCGCGCCATTTCGCGGTTCTATTTTTTTGTGGACGGTTTTGGCCTGCCCCGCAATCCTGGACGCGTTTCAGCAATGCCAGAAGACTCGGGTCCTTGGCGTGGGTCAGCGTTAGCTTTTTCACCTCTGCCAGCAGGCGCAAATAGCCACCTTCATCCCAGATCCCATGGGCCTTCAGCTCCTCCAGCCGGCAGGCCGCAAGGCCCTTCTGGGGCCAGATCTGGTTGGGCCTCTCGCGGCGGCCCTGCTCGAAATAGTTCCGCGCGGAGGCCAGGTCCGGGCTTGGGTTCTGCTTCTGTAGCAGCTTCCAGCGGGCCCGCTGCAGCGAGGCCTGGCCGAGCACGGGCAGCGCGTATCCGAGCCCCGCCCTGTTCTTCATGGCGGCGCGCGCCAGTTCCTCTGCCCGCACCAGATCAGGACCTGGATCCTGGCCGCGGTCCACCAGGAATTCGGCGCGCAGAATAGCTATGTCCGCGAGGTTGGTCTGGGCGAAAAAATAATTCGGCGTGAGGCGCTGGGATTCTTCGAACAATCGCGAAGCTGCCTGCAACGTCGGTCCCGGATCCTGCTCTCGCAGGACCTGGGCCTGGGCCCTAACCCCCAGGGCCCAGATGTGGTCTGAGAGCACCTGTCCCGAGGGCTTCAGCCGGAAACTTTCCTCGAATTGTTTTTCCGCCGCATCCACCGCTGCATGTGGAGACTCTCCATTGCGCAGTTCAAAGAATGCCTGAGTGGTATAGCAGTTGCCCATGCGCTGATGAAGGGTGGCGGCCTGCTCGGGATGCTGCAACGCCCGCTGAAGCGCCTCCACCGCCTTCGACAGGGACGGACGAGGGTCCTCCCCGGCCAACTCCAGGAGCTGGGCCTGGCGCCACCAGAGATAGGCCAGGGTGCTGAGCAATTCGTTGGACTGAGGATTCAGGGCAAGACCCCGGTCGGCGGCCTTGATGCCCGCTTGCGAGAACGGCAGCGAGTCCTGTTTCCATCCCTCCACCTGGCCAGCCCAATAGAGGTAGAGGGAGGCCAGACTGCCATAGGCTTTCCAGCTGTGGGGCCGGATGGCCAGCGCTTCATCACAAGCCGCCTTGGCCCATCCGAAATCACCCGGCTTCCCTATGGAACTGGCCATGCGGCGATAGAGCACATCCACCCGGCGGCGAGCCTCCATCTCATACACCGCCGGAGCGCTGCGCCCCACCTCCTTGGCCTTGGTGATGTCGGCCTCGGCCTCGGCCACCTGGCGTTCGGCTTCCTCGAAATTGCGCGCGGCGAGGGGAGCCGCCGCCTGGGTGAAGCGCACCTCCGCGTCCAGCAAATGGGACTGGTAGAGCCAGGGCTCCGCCTTCCGGGCTTTCCTGGAAAGGGCGAGCGCTTCCGTGAATCGGCCTTCCGTGAGCGCCAATTCCGCGGCGGCGAGGTCCGGGAGGCCATTCCCACCCGCGCTGGCGCGGCGCAAAAGATCCAGCGCAGGCAGGCGCAGGCTGTCTTCCAGCTCCCGGCGGCGTTCTTCCCGGTCTGGCCCCGTCACGGAGGCCAAGGAGGCCCGGTAGAGTCCGGCCTTGGCGAGGCCCAAAGACTCGGCTACTTCATTCGTGCGGTAACCCAACTCCCAGGCGCGATTCAATTCCGAGTGGGCTTCCGCCAGATCCCCCAGGGCCAAGTGCGCGCGGCCCAGGGCCAACCGGCCCGGACCCTCCGCCTCCCGCCCCTGCTTCGAAATTTCCAGCTCCAGGCGATCCAGTTCGCGGCGCACTTCATCTTCCGCGGGCTGCACGTTGTGGGCGGGCAGCGCATAGACCTTCGCCAGCATGGATTCAAGGCGTTCGGACTCTTGGGAGAAGCGCCGGGCGGCGCGGGCCTGGGCCTTGCTCCGCAGCACCGCCGCGGTGCTGAACGCGCTCACCAGCAGCAGGGTCGCGGCAGAAGCACTCACCACGCTGGACAACAGACGATGGCGTTTCACCCACTTCTTCATGCGCCCCGTGCGCGACAGAGGCCGCGCGAAAATGGGTTCGCCGTTCAAATAGCGGGTCAGGTCATCGCCCAAGGCCTTGGCGGAGTCATAGCGGTCCGATGCATTCTTTTCCAGCGCCTTGAGGATGATGATTTCCAGATCCATGGGCAGGTCCGGCACCAGCGTGCGGGGCCGTGGAGGCTCTGTTTCCGTGGCCTTGCGCAGGATGTCCAGGGGCTGGTCGCCCTCGAAGGGCGCCCTGCCGCAGATGAACTCGAAGCAGGTCACGCCCAGGGCGTAGACGTCTGAACGGCGATCCAGGGGCTGCCCCCGCGCCTGTTCGGGGCTCATGTACTGGGGCGTTCCCACGGTCTGGCCCGCCTGGGTGAGGGCCGTGCCTTCGGGCATCCAGGCCAATCCGAAATCCAGCACCAGCGGCTGCCATTCCCCTTCGGGAGTTTTCTCGACCATCACATTGCCCGGTTTCAGGTCGCGGTGGATGATGCCCAGGCGATGCGCCGCGTGGACCCCCTCGCACACCTGCGCCATGAGCCGCACCTTCTCCTCAAGCCGGAGCCTGGGGGCCGCTTCCTTGAGCGTGGTGCCGTTGACGTACTGCATGGCGATGAAGGGCAAGCCCTCGGCTTCGCCCATGGCAAAGACCTTCGCCACGTATGGGTGCTCCACCCGGGCCTGGGCTCTCGCCTCATTGAAAAAGCGCTCCTGGTTCCGGCCTCCGGTATGTTGCAGGATCTTGAGCGCCACGGGCCTCGCCAGTACGGGGTCCATAGCCTTGTAGACCCTTCCCATGCCGCCTTCGCCCAGGATCTCCAGCAGGCGATAGGGGCCCCAGGGCTCACCTTCCGGAATGCCCGAAAGCTTGGCCCAGAGGCGATGTTCGCCGGATTGGGTTGACGTAGCGCCCAAGATCCCTATGACCGGGGCGGTGGGTGAAAGAGAATCCTGGCGCGGCAGTTCGTCGTGGGTCACGTCCTGCCACACCCGAAGTTCCTGGCGGGCATCCTCCTCCAGAACTTTGATCTGGGATGGAATCAATCGCTGCTCATTCACCAGGCGGACGAGGGCTTCATCCGGGCTCCACTCCAACTCATTCCGCAACGCCTCGTCGCCCTCGCGCAAAGTCAGCCACCCCCGCCGGAAGGCGAGGTAGAGCATGCGGTCTTCAAGCAGATGGCGGATCATGGGCGCGTTGAATCAGCGTAGCGGAAGTGGGCTGTGGGCGGTGGGCGTTGGGCTATCAGCTATCAGCTATCAGCTATGAGTTGATCTGAAGGCGCCTCCGGCGCGCCTTTAGTAAGGTCGCGGCCTTCGGCCGCCTCCCCAGGAAGCTGATGGCTGATAGCCCATTGCTGCTAGCTAATGAGCCTTGAGCCTCACATCACATCCCCCTCTTCAACGATCCCCCTCACCACATCCAGCCACGCCTTGAGCACGAAGGCGGTGGCGCCCCAGAGTGGGACATTCGGCAATTCCAGGCGGGGGACTTCCAGCGCGAGGCCCTGGCGATCCAGGATCTCGAGGGTCCAGGGCGCATCCAGGAGAGGGCGCAGAGGTAGCAGAAGGACGTCAAAGATTTCGCTGCCCAGCCTCCACGATGGTTCAGGCGCTTCCCATCGGAAGAGCACCGGCGTGAAGCGGGTATGGGCCTTGGCCACGCCATCGGGAAAACAGCCGATCTCCCACAAGTGGTTCCGCACACCCAGCTCTTCGTCCAATTCCCTTCGGGCCGTCCATCTCAAATCGCGGTCGCTCGGCTCCACCATGCCGCCGGGAAAAGCCATCTCGCCGGGGTGTTGCGGCGCGCTGAAGCCACGCTGGACAAGGAGTATTTTCCTGGCACCGGACGCGTCTCCCCACAGCACCAGCGCCACCGCGGCGCGGCGGGGGCCTTCGGGGATCCGGAAACTGATCTTGTGGGGGTCCGGCCAGGATTGGGGCAGCACGAGGCTCTGCTCGATGGTCCGCCAAGGCACGGCCGGGGCGGCCTGTGGCGGCGTCCAGGCTCCATTCTGGATTTCCGCTTCAGACGACTTTGCCAAACACGCTCCCCCGCACGCGCTCGGCGGTATAGACGCCCCGGACGCTGCGCAAGGTGGACAATAGCTCCACCAGATGGACGCGGTCCTTCACCCGCAGCGCGATATGGAAGAGCCCGCCGCCCAGTTCCGTCGCGCTCCCCTGAAAGCGCTGGATGTTGATGCTCAAGCGCTGGATGGCCTCGCTGATGGCCAGCACCATGCCCGGACGGTCCTCGGTGGTGAGCACGATTTCCGTTTCGAAATCCGAGTGGCCCTGTTTTCCCCAGCCCACGTTCACCCGGCGTGCCGAGTGCAGGGTCGAGGCGTTGAACTGCGGGCAGTTGGCCCGGTGGATGGCCACCCCGCGCCCCCGGGTCACGTAGCCCAGCACTTCATCGCCCCAGATGGGCTTGCAGCAATGGGCCAGGTGGTAGAGCACGCCGATGGTGTCATCCACCAGGATCTCGTCCACGCCCACCGTGGCCGGCTTGGGCGCCCGCAGGCGCTGGGGCTCGGGCAACAGGGGTTCCAGCAGGCGGTAGGGCGTGATCCGCCCGAACCCCACCGATGCATAATATGCGTCCCAGCTGGGCTGCTTCAGTTCTTCCAGCCGCTTCTCCAGGACGGCCTTCACGTCGGGGTGGTCCAAGTGGATGCCCGCCGCATGGGCGTCCCGTTCCAGGCGGTCCTTCCCCATCTGGACCGCGTGGTTCCGTTCTTCCTCGCGGATGAAGCTCTGGATGCGGCTCTTGGCGCTGGGGCTCTTGACGATGGCCAGCCAGTCTCGCGATGGCTTGTGGTCGGGCCGGGTCAGGATGTCCACGCGATCCCCATCCACCAGGACATGCTTCAGGGGAACCATGCGGCCGTTGACCTTGGCGCCCACGCAGTGGTGGCCCACTTGGGTGTGGATGGCGTAGGCGAAGTCAATGGGGGTGGCACCCTCGGTCAGGCTTTTCACATCGCCCTTGGGCGTGAAGACCTGGATGCGGCGGAAGCTCAGCTCGCCTTTCAAGCTGGCCACGAGCTCGCGGCTGTCGCTGGAATCCTGGTGCAGCTGCACCATGCGGCGCAGGAAGGCCACCTGGTTGATCTCCATGCGGTTGGCGATGCGGCCTTCCTTGTAAGTCCAGTGGGAGGCGATGCCGGATTCGGCGTGGTCGTGCATCTCCGGCGTGCGGATCTGGACTTCGAAGGCATCGCCTGAAGGCATCAGCAGCGAGGTGTGGATGCTCTGGTATCCATTGTCCTTGGGCAGGCTGATGTAGTCCTTGAAACGCCCGGGAATGGGCTTGTAGAGCGCGTGGACCAGCCCCATGGCCGTATAGCAGGAGGCGCGGTCCGGGCAGATGATGCGGTAGGCCAGCCAATCGTGGATTTCCTCCAGTCCCTTCTCCTGGGCGCCCATCTTTTTCCAAATCCCGAAAAGGTGCTTGGACCGGCCGTAGACTCTGGCCGCGATGCCCTGGGCCTTCAGCGCCTCATCGAGCGTCTTCTGGATTTCCTCGGTCAGTGCTTCGCTCTTCAGCCGCTTGGCTTCCACGGCGGCGTTCAGCTCCGCATAGCGCTCGGGTTCCAGGTTGGCGAAGGCGAGATCCTCCAGCTGGCTGCGGACGTTCCACATGCCCAGCCGGTTCGCCAGGGGCGCGTAGAGCTCCATGGTCTCCCGGGCGATGCGGCGCCGTTTCTCTTCCCGCATCACCGAAAGGGTCTGCATATTATGCAGGCGATCCGCCAGCTTCACCAGCAGGACGCGGACATCCTTGCCCATGGCCACCAGCAGTTTGCGGACGTTCTCAGCGTTCAGGAGGTGCCGGTCCGTGAAGTCCAGCTTGCTCATCTTGGTGAGGCCATCCACGATTTCGGCGACCTCCTCGCCGAATTCCGCCTTCACCTGGTTCATGGTCATCAGCGTGTCTTCCACGGTGTCATGCAGCATCCCGCAGGCCACGCTCACCGCGTCCAGGCGCCATTCCGCCAGGCTCAGGGAAACCGCCAGGGGATGGAAAAAGAAGGGTTCGCCGCTCTTCCGCACCTGGGTCCGGTGGCTTTCCCTGCCAATCTTGAATGCTTTCTCAAGCAAAGCCACATCACCATCTGGATGATGGGCCAGGAAGGCTTCCTTCACCTTGGCAAAGGCCCCATCCAGCGTGAGGCAGGAATCGGGTCCACAGGCGATGCTCAGGTCGCCCAGCTCACTCTTGTCATTGACTTCGTCTGCAACCCTGCCCTCCCCCTCCCGGGGGGCGAGTTCCTGGGGAACCGCGCCGTCAGCCATGCCCCAGTTTCAGGTAGTCCGCCCCGAAACGCCAGGGAGCCTGGCGCAGATCTCGAAATCTTGCAGGGGATAGGGGGGATTTCCGATTGGCGATTTACGATTGGAGCTTGACCCTCGGTAGGTGTGAGCTCGCTCGATCAATTTGGCGGTGGGAGCGAGATTCCGGTTCCCGACGCGGCATGGCTGGGGCCGCGATCACGGTTCTGACAGGACAAGGGTTCCCGTCTCCGCAAGCCGTAGGCGCGCGGGAGGGCGCGCGAGCGCCCGATAGACGGGAGTCCTGTCAGAACCTATCGCTACCGCCCCGCCATTGCCGATTCGAATCCCGCCCCCACCGGATTGGAGCGGATTTCAGCCTCAGTTGATTGGCGGTGGGAGCGAGATTCCGGTGCCCGACGCGGCATGGCTGGGGCCGCGATCACGTCTACGACAGGACATCTAGTCCTGTCGTAGCCTATCGCTACCGCCCCGCCATTGCCGATTCGAATCCCGCTCCCACCGGATTGGAGCGGATTTCAGCCTCGGTGGATTGGCGGTGGGAGCGAGATTCGAACTCGCGGACGGTTGCCCGTCGTCGGTTTTCAAGACCGGTGCCTTAAACCGCTCGGCCATCCCACCCTGCCTCCATCATGGGGGCCAGGACCCCCTCCGCGCAAGAATCCTTGCCGAGCCAAGGCGCCAAAGGTAAGGTTGAAGGTCCAGGAGAGTTGCCAGAGTGGCCGAATGGGTTCGCCTGCTAAGCGAAAGTATCGGGTAAACCGGTACCGGGGGTTCGAATCCCCCACTCTCCGCCAAAAAAGGCCGCCGCAGGGCGGCCTTTTTTGGCGGAGAGTGGGGGATTCGAACGGCAATGGCGCGGGGGTAGGGCAAGGACGAGACGCGAGAGCGTCGAGGCCGGTCCGCCGAAGGCGGATGCACGCCCGCAGCCAGTGCCGCGGAACGGAGCGCACAGCGCGGAGTGAATCCCAAAAAAGAACGGGTGGGTCGGAATCACCCTCGTATCCGAGGCGGCCTTTTTTGGCGGAGAGTGGGG
>JAJYMZ010000068.1 GCA_021786615.1 Acidobacteriota bacterium | reverse complement strand
GTGAGCGAAGCGAGCGGGCGGTCCCCCTCGTCTATATCGGGTCCGGTGTGCTCTCGCCTGCCAGCGCCTGCGGTATCCTGGATCCCAGCGTTTCCAGGAGCCTTCATGCCCAGCAGCTACTACCCTCCCATCGTCATCGAGCAGACTCCCCGGGGCGAGCGCAGCTACGACATCTATTCACGCCTGCTCAAGGACAACATCATCTTCCTCGGCACCGCCATTGACGACAACGTGGCCAACGCCATCGTCGCGCAGATGCTGTTCCTGGAGAGCGAAGATCCCGACAAGGACATCCAGATCTACATCAACAGCCCCGGCGGCAGCGTCACTTCAGGGCTCGCCATCTACGACACCATGCAGTTCGTGAAGAACGACATCGTCACCTACTGCATCGGCCAGTGCGCCTCCATGGCCGCGCACCTGCTGGCGGCGGGCACCAAGGGCAAGCGGTTCGCGCTGCCCAACGCCCGCATCATGATCCACCAGCCCTCGGGCGGAGCCCAGGGCCAGGCCACGGAAATCGAGATCTCCTACAAGGAAATCCAGCGCCTCAAGGACGGCCTGGCGGAAAGTTTCGCCAAGCACACGGGCCAGACCATCAAGAAGGTCCAGCGGGACCAGGACCGCGACTTCTTCATGGGCGCCGAGGAAGCCCTGCGCTACGGCATCATTGACAAGGTGCTCACCGAGCGGCCGGTCTGAGGGCCTGGAAGGTTTTGATGCCGGATCTGCATACTCAGCTGGAGGAATTGCGCCTGCTGTCCTTTCCTGAGCGCGGGCCACGCCTGGATGAATTACGTGCGCTTTACCGCGCGGAACCGCAGCGATTCACGCCCCAGATCCTGCGTGAATTGAAGGACCTGGGAAGACCCGGTGGCAGCCAAAATATCCAGGCCCAGCTCAAGGCGATTTTCGGTTTCGATCAGTTCCGCCCCGGGCAAGAGGACATCATCCGCGCGGTGATGGCGGGCCGGGACGTGCTGGCCATCATGCCCACGGGAGCGGGGAAGTCCCTCACCTTCCAGCTCCCGGCCCGCCTGCTGGGCGGTGTCACCCTCGTCATCTCGCCTCTCATCGCGCTGATGAAGGACCAGGTGGACGCCATGACGGAGGCCGGGCTGAAAGCGACCTTCCTGAATTCGAGTCTGGATGCGGAGGAGCGGGGCAGGCGCATCCGCGCCATCCGGGATGGCCACATCGAGCTGCTGTACGCGGCCCCCGAGGGCCTGGAACTCTACATCGCGAATCTGCTGGAGGATCTCAATCTGAAATTGATCGCCGTGGACGAGGCCCATTGCATCAGCCAGTGGGGCCACGATTTCAGGCCAGCCTACCGCAACCTGGCGGGTCTGAAGAACCGCTTCCGCCATGTGCCGGTGCTGGCGCTCACGGCCACGGCCACTAAGGAAGTCTGCGAAGACATCGTCGGTCAGCTCGCCATGACAAATCCTGCACGATTCCATGGTTCGTTCTTCCGCTCCAACCTGCGGCTCTCCGCCATCAAGAAGGGCGAGGGTCCTTCCGTGCGCGAGGCCATCCTGCGGCTGGTGAAGGCGCGGCGGGGCCAAAGCGGAATCGTGTACTGCCTTTCACGCAAGGGGGTCGAGTCCACCAGCGACTATCTCGCCAGCCAGGGCATCAAAGCCCTGCCCTACCACGCGGGCATGGGCGCCGCGGCGCGGAACGCGGCCCAGGAAGCCTTCCGCCGGGACGACGTGGATGTGATCGTGGCCACCATCGCGTTCGGCATGGGCATAGACAAGCCCAACATCCGCTTCGTCATCCACCGCGACATGCCCAAGAGCGTGGAGGGCTACTACCAGGAGATCGGCCGCGCGGGCCGCGATGGCGAGCCCTCGGATTGCATCCTGTTCTACTCCTGGGCGGATGTGCTGAGCCTCGACCGGTTTTCGGACGATGCCTCCCCGGATCTCGCGCGGGAGCAGCAGCGGCAGACCCGCGCCATGTACCGCCTGGCGGATGGATCCGGATGCCGCCACCAGCACATCCTGACGCATTTCGGCGAGATCATGGAAGCCTGCAAATGGAGTTGCGATCATTGCGGCGGATGGAACGTCATGGCGCAGGCGCCGAAATCCATCAAACTGCCCAAGGCCAAAAAGATCCGGCCCGACTCCATCGAACTGCCCGAAGAGGCCACGCCCGTGAGCCAGGACGAGGCCCTCTTCCTGGCGTTGAAATCCCTGCGCAAGCGCATCGCCGACGAGAAAGGCCTGCCGGCCTACCTGGTCTTCGGCGACACCGCGCTCAAACAGATGACCGCCCTCAAACCCATCACCGAGACCGATTTCCTGGCCATCAGCGGCGTGGGCCCCAAGAAACTCGTCCAATACGGTGATCCATTCCTGGAATTGATCCGGCGGATGGCAGACTAAGGCCATGATCCAGAAATCCTGCGCTGCCCCGGAAATATTTTCGATTTTCGATTTTCGATTTTCGATGGGAGCGGAATCATGAAAATACCATCGCTCCAGCTCATCGCCATCGACGGTCCCTCCGGTCCCGCCTCTGCGAGCAACGCGAGCAGGAGAACGCAAAGCGTTCGATAGAAGGGAGTCGGAGCGGGGCTATGGAATGCTGGAAAGGAGTTTAATGACTACCGAAAAAGTCCAGGTGATAGCGATAGATGGGCCAAGCGGAGCCGGAAAATCTTCTGCGGCCAAAAAGATCGCGGAGGCCCTTTCCTGGGACTACCTGGATACGGGTGCCATGTACCGGGCCACCGCGCTGGCGTTGATGAGGGCAGGCGTAGGCCTGGAAGATGAAGCCGCGCTTTTCAAGGTGCTTGGCTCCATGCGCCTTGAGCAGCTCGGAACGCGCATTTTCCTGAACGATGAGGATGTCAGCGAAGCCATCCGCAGCCATGAGATCACGCAGTTCGTCACGCCCGTGAGCGCCGACGGCCGCGTGCGGGAGGTGCTGGTGGAGCAACAACGAATAATCGGCCAGCGCGGGGGTTTCGTGGTGGACGGCCGGGACATCGGCACCGTCGTGTTCCCGGACGCCGCACTCAAGATTTATCTCACCGCGTCGGTGGAGGCCCGGGCCCAGCGTCGGTTTTTGGAGCAACAAGCCAAGGGCATCGACATGGCATTGGATGCCGTCGCCGCCGATATCCAGCGCCGCGACCACGCCGACTCCACCCGCGCCGTGGCGCCCCTCAGGAAGGCCGAAGATGCCGTCGAACTGGATTCCAGCAACCTGACACTGGATCAAGTCGTGGCGAAGATCGTGGGGATGTGGCGTCAGCTCCAAGGGTAAAAACCATCGCAGAGGTACGCGGAGGTTCTGGAGGCCCGCAGTCGAATTCCCCTGAGAACCTCTGTCTTCTCTGCGCACCTCTGTGAGGAATTTTTTACCCCATTGAGCCCTACACCCTGAAGGTGTCTGGCCTCCAGGTCTTGATGCGCTTCTTGATCTGTTCGTTTTCCAGGTTCTCGTCGAGGGTCTGCTGGACGAGGCCCGGCAGTTCCTCATCACTCGCGAAGCGCAAGGCCACGTACTGGCTGGGCTTCAACTCCATGGCGCGGGTCGCCAGGGCCGCGGGCAGAAGGGTTTTCATCCGCAACTGCTCCTCAAGCCGGATCAGCCGGTCCTGGTTGTGGAGTGCATACATCCGCAACTTCAGGATCACGAGGATGAAGGCCGCCGCCATCACCAGATTCCAGAGCGTTGCGTAATCGCAATAGTGTCCCTTGATCATGCGGATGACGGCCAACACCGCGACCACAACGTTCACGGCCAGGATGCCGAAGAGCAGGAAATGGTAGGAAGGATCGAGACGGCGATGGTTCGCGTAAGTCTGGGACGATGGCTCGGGCATGGGATCTCCTGTGGTTTTAGGGCGGCTGACTGATGATAGCCCGCGCGGCCCCAGACTCTCGACGTCCGACTTTAGACTTTCAATTTTTTGCCTTTTTGACTCTTAACTCTCGACTCAAACCCACCTACCCCTTCGGCCTGAACGCCTTCACCACATCCTCGTTGGTTTCCATGAACGGCCCGCCGATGAGATCCACGCAGTAGGGCACAGCCGGGAAGACCGCATCCAGGCATTCGCGGATGGATTTCGGCTTGCCCGGCAGATTGATGATGAGGCTCTGCCCCCGGATGCCCGCGATCTGGCGGGAAAGGATGGCCGTGGGCACGAACTTCAGCGACACCGCGCGCATCTGCTCGCCGAAGCCATCCATGATCTTGTCGCAGACCGCGGCGGTGGCTTCGGGGGTGACGTCGCGCCTGGCCGGGCCCGTGCCGCCGGTGGTGAGCACCAGACAGCAGCCTTCCTCATCGCACAGCACTCTCAGGGCCGCCTCGATGACGGGCTGCTCATCGGGAATGACCCGGCAGACCTCGTCCCAAGGCGACTTTAGATAGGCATTGATGGTGTCCCGGATGGCCGGACCCGAAAGATCTTCATACACGCCCGTGCTGGCGCGGTCCGAGATGGTGACGATGCCGATGCGGATGGTCATGGGAAGAGCTTAACGCTTGCCAGGCATAAGGTACGAGGGATGCGGTGGCAAGGGGCAGACGCCTCGTCTTTGGCGCGATCTCGAGTGAACCTCAGCCCTAACCACCTCACACTTCAGTACCCCTCGCCCTCGCCCGCCGCGGACGCTTTCCCGCGATGGATGCGGAACAGCAGCACGATGTAGCCGATGGCGACGGGAAATCCCAGGATCCACCACTTCAGGCCCGTGGCGAGGCCATGAGGAGCTGCGCTGGAATTGAGGGCCGTCAGGTCCAGGGCCCGGTCCAGGCTGGAACGGAGCATCACCGGGTAGACGCACGCGGCGGTGGCCGCCAGCAGGCCCAGGAGGAAGGTCCCGGAGCCCAGGAAGGCAAGCAGGTAACGCTTCTGCGCGTGGCCGTAAAACACGAAGGCCAGGCCGCCGAGAGCCATCATGGTGAAGAGCCAGCCCAGGGGCCGATGAGGAAGTGCCAGCCAGACTTGGGGGTTCACGGCATCGGTGCCGATGCCAACGATCACCCAGAGCACCGCCACGGCGGTCCAGAGTTTGGCAGCAAGCGCCGCGCTGCGGTCCTGCACGGGTCCTTCGCTCTTCCAGGCGAGAAACAACGCGCCGTGGGCCGTGATCGCCACCAGCGCGAAAACGCCCACCAGCACCGTGTACCAATCCAGAATGCCCACGGGATTGGTGGTCCGGAATGAGGTGAACAGAGGCATCTCGAAATAGCCATTCGCGTCCAGCGGCACGCCCCGCAGCACGTTGCCCAGCGCCGCTCCCAGCAGAATGGGCAGCGCGATGCTGGCGGCGGCGAAGGCCGCATCCCAAAAAGACCGCCACAACAGATCCTGCACGTGGGACCGGAACTCGATGGAGATGCCCCGCAACATCAGGCTCCAAACCACCAGCCACATGGCCAGGTAGAAGCCCGAGAAGCCCGAGGCCAGAACCTTGGGAAAGGACAAGAACAGCGCTCCCCCGCTTGCGAGCAGCCACACTTCGTTGCCATCCCACAGCGGGCCGATGGCCGCGAGCACCTGGCGCCGCTCCGCATTGGTCTTCGCCACGAACAGGTGCAGGACGCCCGCGCCGAAATCAAACCCATCCATCACCACATAGATGGCGACCATCACTGAAACGATCCAGAACCACAGGGCGCTCAATTCAATCATGGGCCACCTCCTGGTTGTGGAGCGGCGCAGGCCCGTGAGCGATTTCCCTTCCGACGAGGAAGACGAACAGCAGCCCGAGCACGAAGTAAAGCCCCGTGAAACCGATGAGCGTGAAGGCGGCTGTCCCCCCATGAACGGTGGCGGAGCTGCCTTCCGCCGTGCGCATCAGGCCGTAGATGATCCATGGCTGGCGCCCCAGTTCAGCCGTCATCCAGCCGGTGGTGGTGGCGATGTAGGGGAAGGGGAATGCCAGCATCAGGATCCAGAGCAGGGAGCGCGTGGTGAACAGCCTTCCCTTCCAGAGCATCAGGGTGGAAAGCCCCATAAGCGCGATGAAGAGCGTGCCCAGGCCCACCATGATGTGGAAGGCGTAGTAGAGCAGTACGATGGCGGTGGGCCACTGGTCCCGCGGAAAATCGTTGAGCCCCTTCACGTCTTTCGAAAAAGAGCCATAGGCGATGAAGCTCAGCACGCCGGGAATCCGGATGGGATTGTCGAGTTTCCGTTCGGACACGTTGGGCTGGCCGATGAGGTTGATTTCCGCGAAAGGCCCGGATTCAAAGCGCCCCTCCATGGCGGCTAAAGCCACGGGCTGGTATTTCGCCACCTGCTTGCCCTGTTGGTCGCCCGTGGGGAAAGCCACCAGCACGCTGAACACGAGCCCCGCCACCACGCCGGTGCGGAGGTTGATGCGCGCTTGTTCGCCATGCAGGCCTTTCAAGGCCCAGTAGGCCCCCACCGCGGCCATGACGAAAGCGGCCGTCACCACTGCCGCCGACATCACGTGCAGGTATTGCGCGAGGGCCCATGGGTTCAGCACGAAGGCCCAGAAATTCGCCAATTGCAGGGCGCCGTTGCTGCCCACCGTGTAGCCCACGGGATGCTGCATAAAGGCGTTGGTGGCGGTGATGAAGTAACCGCTGAGCCAACTGCCGAACCACAGAGCCAGGGCCGCGTAGAAATGCCGCCTGGGGCCAAGCTTTTTCTCCCCCCAAATGAGCAGGCCCAAGCAACTGCTTTCCAGAAAGAAGGCAAAGAGGCCTTCCATGCCCAGGGTCTGGCCGATGACCCCGCCGGCGAATTGGGAGAAGCGCGCCCAGTTGGTGCCGAACTGGAATTCCATGGGAATGCCCGTCACCACGCCCACGGCGAAATTGATCCCGAACACGCGGATCCAGAACCGCGCCGCATCGTCATACTTCGGTTCGCCTGTCTTCAGCCCCCGCCATTTGAGCCACACGATCAACAGGGCCAGGCCCATGGTGAGCTGGGGAAACAGATAGTGGAAAATGATGGTGAACGCGAACTGCAGCCGGTGCCAGAACAGTGGATCGCCCATTCCCTGCCTCCCTGATCCTGATGAAATCTAACCCGGATTCCGCTGCCAGGGGCCCAAATTGTGCGCGTCCAGGCCTTGGTTCCGCAGGTACGCCGTGGCCTGCCCGCTGCGGGCGCCGCTGCGGCAGACCAGCAGCACCGGCACATCCTGGGGCAGTTGCTCGAAATGGGCGGCCAGTTCGTGCAGCGGCATCAGGATCGAATTCGCCGCGTGGCCCTGGTCCCATTCCTCCTGGGTGCGGACATCCACCACGATGGCTCCCGCGGCCATCATGCGCCGGGCTTCTTCCGGGTCCAGAAAACCAACCATCTGTTCCTCCACGCTTCAGGATAAGCCCCAGAAATCTGAAAACGGAGCCGGATCAAAGT
>JAJYMZ010000035.1 GCA_021786615.1 Acidobacteriota bacterium | reverse complement strand
GTCGCGATCAATGCGAACCACTTCCGCCAGATCCGCTTCTTTCAGAGAGCGGACCCTCACGCGATCCCTGGATAAATCGTTCGCGCCATCGCCATTCACGCGCCGATCCTGGACCGGCTCGGCCTGTTTTTCTTCCAGCGGCGAGGTGTCTCGCTCGATGATCTGGCAAGCCGCGAGGCGGAATCCGGCGGTGGAAAAGAAGCCCACCATTTTGCGATTGGGCCACTCCACCTGAGTCTTCAAGACGCCGATATGCCTGGCTTTCAATTGGGTTTCCAGCTCGCGCATGAGCTCTTTGCCGATGCCCAGGCCTTGGGCATATGGATCCACGCCGATGACATCCAGAACCGCCACCGTGTCATGGCTTCCGAATTCGCCGGCCTGGATGCGGGCGAAGGCGTAGCCTGTGAAGTTGCCGTAGCTCATGGCGCCACAGGAGATGAAATTGGCCGGATCCGCCGCGACCACGGAAAATCGTTTCTCCAGGAATTCTCTCCGGGGATGCCCGGCCAGGCGATTCTCGATGGGCGTGATCCAGTCCAGGTCCTCTTGCTTGAGTGGGCGAATTGCCAATTCGGACATTTCCATTTCCTTCCGCCAAGGCCTAGACCCAAGATTGATCGGGGTTACCTATAGTAAGATGCCATCAACCAGCGAGAATCGAGGGATCGCATTGAGTGACGAATGTCTCATTTTCTGAACCTTGAAGAACGAGTCGCGGTGGTCACTGGCGGTGCCAGCGGCATCGGGTTGGCCATCACGCGGGCCCTGCTGGATCATGGTGCCCGGGTGCATGTGTTTGATATCTCTGATGGTGCTGGTTCGCTGGAAGGCCCCTGCGATTTTCATGTAGTGGACATCACAGATTCCAAGGCAGTATCAAATGAGGTGGCGGGGATTTCCGAGCCCGTCACTCTGCTTGTGAACGATGCGGGCATCACCCGCGATCGCAGCACCCTCAAGATGAGCGACGAGGAATGGGCCTCGGTGATTTCCGTGAATCTGACGGGCGCCTTCAATGTGGTGCGGGCCTTGGCGCCCGGCATGGTGCAGGCCAGGTATGGACGCATCGTGAACATCACGTCCATCAACGGCATGCGCGGAAAATTCGGCCAGGCGAACTACAGCGCCTCCAAGGCGGGCCTCATCGGCTTGACTAAAACATGGGCGCGGGAATTCGGGCCCAAGGGCATCACGGTCAACGCCGTGGCGCCGGGCATGGTCATGACCGCCATGGCGCGGAAGCTCCCGCCGGAGATCCTTGCCAAGGCGATGGAGGAGGGCGTACTGCCAGCGCCCGCTGAACCCGAAGATATCGCCAATGCCGTGCTGTTCCTGCTTTCGGATGCCGCCCGCAAAATCACCGGAGAAGTGATCCGCGTGGATGCGGGACAGTACATCTGAAACCAAGCCGTGTTCAAAAAGATTCATCGCCAAGGCCACAAAGGCAAAATGATTGGCGGCGCGGAGCGCCCGTCACCGCATCCTCTCCATCCCCTTCATCCCTGTAAAAAAGCTTTTATAAACAGGGATGAAGGGGATGGAGGGGATCAAAGATATGTGGCAGGACACCCCTCAAGGGATGTTGAAAACATCATTGGGTATGCGTACCAGGCTTAAACTTGAATTATTTTTGGCTTGTTTCCCTTTACGGTTGAATGTGAGCGCGCCCCAGCGCCCGCCAGGCGATTTCCAGGGCCTCGCGGTCCTCGGGGTGCGCGAGCTTGATGAGGGCCTTGGCCCTTTCATGCAGGGTCTTGCCCGCGAGATCCGCCACGCCGTATTCGGTCACGACGTAGTGGACATGGGCCCTTGTGGTCACGACTCCGGCGCCGGCTTTTAGCTGCGGGACGATGCGGGGCAGCCCCTTCGCGGTGCGGCTGGGAAGGGCGATGATGGGCTTTCCACCTACCGAAAGGGAGGCTCCGCGGATGAAATCCATCTGGCCGCCGACCCCCGAGATGATGCGGCTGCCGATGGAATCGGCGCAGACCTGGCCCGTGAGATCAATCTCCACCGCCGAATTGATGGCGGTGGCCTTGGGATTGCGGGCGATGTTGCTGGGGTTGTTGATGTAGGCGATATCCAGCAGCACCGCGGCGGGGTTGTCGTCAATGAAGTCGTAGAGCGATCTTGAGCCCATGACGAAGCCGCCCACGATCTTGCCGGGGTGGATCTTTTTCATGGTGTTGTCCACGGCTCCGGATTGGATCAAGTCGAGAGCGCCATCGCTCCACATCTCGGTGTGGATGCCCAGGTGCTTGTGGTGGTGCAAGGCCGCCAGCACCGCGTCGGGAATGGCGCCGATGCCCATCTGCAGCGTGGCGCCGTCCTCGATGAGCTCACTGGCGTGCCTTCCAATGGCCCGCTCGATGTCGGACAAGGGCGAGGCTGGGGACTCAGGAATTTCCTCGTCCACCTCCACCCAGTGGTGGATCTGATCCATGTGGATGAACCCGTCTCCGTGGACCCGGGGCATGCGCGGATTGACTTGGGCGATGATCACCTTGGCGGTGTCCGTGGCGGCTCGCACTACATCCACGGAGGTGCCCATGGTGCAGTACCCGTGGGCATCCGGCGGACTCACATGGAGCAGGGCGACGTCCGGCGTGCGGCGCCCGGATCTGAATAGGGCGGGAATTTCAGAAAGGAAGCAGGGCAGGTAGTCAATTCGCTCGCTGCCGACCTTGCCCCGCATGTTGTGGCCCACGAACAGGTTCGTGACGCTAAAGGAGCCGGTGTACCGCTCTTCCGCGGGAGCCCCGGCTCCGGAAGTGTGCAGATGCATGAGCTCTACGTTCCGCAGCTCGGGAGCCCGCTGCAGCAAGGCGTCCAGCAAAACCAAGGGCGTCGCGGAACCGCCATGGACGAAGACCCGCTGGCCGGAACTGATCCCGGAAACCGCTGAAAAAGCATCGTAGACACGTGGCATGGGAGTCCTCCTCGATCACCGTGCAAGGGTGGCAACAATGGAGAGTGCCTTGGATCAAGTTGTTCCAGTGGGAAATCGCCAGCGCATGGCTCCTCGGTGGCTTCCGAAATGTGCACCTTCATGCTCCCCACGGCAAAGCGATAGACTTGCTCATGGATTGCGGACTTACCTCGATCCGCCACCCAAGCCTTCCCACCGACCTAGACCGTTTATATTGAACTGCTGCTAAGGAGCTCTCTCCATGGAACTGGAGCACAACCTGGATCCAGGGCAAGATTTTGCGCCGAACACCAAGAAACGCATGGTGATGATGCTCCTGGGGACAGCCCTCCTCCTGGCTTTCATAACCGGATTTGGCGCCCTGAAGGGGCTCCTCTTCGGCCAAGGGCGGATGGGCCCCTCCGAACCTCCCCAAACGGTTTCTGCGACGGAAGCCCACCTGGAGGAGTGGCAGCCATCCTTAAGTGCCGTGGGGACCGTGCGCGCGGTGCGCGGTGCGGACCTTGCCTTCGAAGTCGCCGGTGCCGTGGCCAAAGTGGACGTGACCCCTGGCGCGGAAGTGAAGTTAGGACAGCCGCTGGTCCACCTGAACGATACGGCTGAGCTGGCCCAGCTCGCGCAGCTCCAGGCCACCGCGGCCCTGGCGGAATTGAATTTCAGGCGCGCCAAGGAGCAGATGGCGGCCAGGATCATCAGCCAGGCGGAGTTCGATGCGGCCGATGCGGACCTGAAAGCCAAGCGGGCCGCGGTCGAGGCCCTGGCAGCACTCGCGGCCAAGAAGCATCTGATCGCTCCTTTCGCCGGGCGCGTGGGTCTCGTGGGACCGAGTGCTGGCGCCTATCTTCAAGCAGGTGCCACGGTACTGACGCTTCAGCAGATGGATCCGGTCTATGTGGATTTCTTTCTGCCCCAGAAAGAACTTTCCAGCGTGAAGATCGGGCAGAAGGTTCTGCTGGGCCTGGACGCATACCCGTCGCGCACCTTCACCGGCAAAGTCACCGCAGTAAATTCAAAAGTTGACCCCGCCACCCGGAACGTGGAAGTGGAGGCCACCTTTCCGAATGCGGACCGGGCGCTGGTGCCGGGCATGTTCGCCAATGTGCGCATGGACGTAGGCACTAAACAGCAATACCTGACGCTGCCGCAGACTGCCATCACCTACAACCCCTACGGCGCCGTGGTCTTCCAGGCCATCAAGAGCCAGGCCCAAGGCCCCAGTGGGAAGACCGTGGAGTCCCTGCTGGCCCAGCAGGCCTTCGTGACCACGGGACCCTCGCGGGGCGATCAGGTGGCCATCCTCAAGGGGATCGAACCCGGGGCGAAGATCGTCACCAGCGGTGGCCTGAAGCTCCGCAACGGCACGCCTCTGATCATCAACAACCAGGTTCTGCCTTCCAACGATCCCAAGCCCGCGCCTCAGGAACAATGAGGCGACGATGAAATTCACCGATCTCTTCATCAAAAAGCCCGTGCTCGCCATCGTGGTGAGCCTGCTGATCCTCGTGCTCGGATTGCGCTCGGCCTTCCACCTGCCGGTGAATCAGTATCCCAAGACCGAGAACGCGGTGGTGACCATCGCCACGACCTACTACGGCGCGGACTCGGCCACGGTGGCGGGCTTCATCACCCAGCCGCTGGAATCAAGCATTGCCCAGGCCCAGGGCATTGATTACCTGTCCTCCAGCAGCTTCAACGGGGTCTCGGTCATCACGGCCTCCCTGCGGCTGAACTACAGCGCCAACAAGGCGCTCACGGAAATCACGACCCAGGTGAACGCGGTGAAGAATCAACTGCCGCCCCAGGCCCAGGCGCCAGTGATCACCGTGCAGATCGGCCAGACCACCGACGCCATGTACATGGGCTTCTACAGCGACGTGCTGCCCACCAACAACATCACGGATTTCCTGGTCCGCGTGGTGAAGCCCAAGCTGGATTCCCTGGAGGGCGTGCAGACCGCGGAGATCCTCGGCGGACGGCAGTTCGCGCTGCGGGCCTGGCTGGATCCCCAGCGCATGGCCGCCCACGGCGTGACCGCCACGGACGTGCAGCATGCGCTGGCGGCCAACAACTACCTGTCGGCGGTGGGGGCCACCAAGGGCCAGATGGTGAGCGTGGACCTCACCGCGGCTACGGACCTGCATACCGTGGATGAATTCAAGAAGCTCGTCGTGCTGCAGAAGAACGGCTCGCTGGTCCGCCTGGAGGACGTGGCCAACGTGGTGCTGGGGGCCGACGACTATTCCTTCAATGTGGCCTTCAGCGGGCGCCGTTCCGTGTTCGTGGGCATCAAGGTGGCGCCGGAAGCCAACATCCTGGAGGTGGCCGAGCGCGTGCGGATGGCCTTTCCGGACCTCCAAGCCCAGCTCCCCACAGGCCTCACGGGCAAGATCGTCTACGACTCCACCAAGTTCATCAACACCTCCATCACGGAAGTGATCAAGACGCTGCTGGAAGCCCTGCTCATCGTGACCTTGGTGATCTTCCTCTTCCTGGGCACTTTCCGGGCCGTGGCGGTGCCCATCATCGCCATGCCCGTGTCCCTCATCGGCACCTTCTTCGCGATGCTGGTGCTGAACTATTCCATCAACCTGCTGACGCTGCTGGCGCTGGTGCTGGCCATCGGCCTGGTGGTGGACGATGCCATCATTGTCGTGGAGAACGCCGACCGGCACATGAAGGAAGGCAAGGCGCCGCTGGAGGCCTCGATCATGGCCGCCCGGGAGCTGGCGGGCCCCATCCTCGCCATGACCGTGGTGCTGGTCGCCGTATACGTGCCCATCGGCTTTCAGGGCGGCCTCACCGGGAGCCTCTTCACCGAGTTCGCCTTCACCCTGGCGGGCGCCGTGGCGGTTTCCGGCGTGGTGGCCCTGACCCTTTCGCCCATGATGTGCGCCCGGTTCTTCAAGCCCGAACAGGACAGCGCACCCTTCGTCCGGTTCATTGATGGGCAGTTCGAATGGTTCCGCGATCACTACCAGCGGGTGCTCCGGAGTTCTCTGGCCACGCCTTCGGTGACGGTGGTGATGGGTCTGATCCTCTTGGCCGGCACGGGGTATCTCTTCCGCACGTCCAAATCCGAGCTGGCGCCCCAGGAGGACCAGGGCATCGTCATCGGCCAGCTGGTGGGCCCGCCCAACGCCACGCCCCAGCAGATGGAACAGTACGCTGACCAGGCTTTCCAGATCGCTTCGAAACTTCCGGAATACCGGCAGATGTTCCAGCTCACCGGGGTGCCGACGCCCAACCAGGGCATCGGCGGCGTGCTGCTCAAGCCCTGGGACGAGCGCAAGCGGACCGCTTCGGACATTCAAGGGGCCCTGCAAAAGGCTTGGAGCAACATCGCGGGCGCGCGGGTGGCCACCTTCCAGCCTCCAGCCTTGCCCGGCGCCCGGGGCCTGCCGGTGCAGTTTGTCATCAAGACCACCGAGTCCTTCAACCGCCTGGATGAAGTCGCCAAGGCGGTGCTGGCCAAGGCCCGCAAGAGCGGCTTCTTCTTCTTCGTGGACAGCGATCTGAAGATTGACCAACCCCAAAACACGGTGGTGCTGGACCGGGACATGGTGGCGACGCTGGGCATGACCCAGCAGGATGTGGGAGCTTCCCTGGGGGCGGCCCTGGGCGGTGGGTACGTCAACTATTTCTCCATCGGCGGCCGCTCCTACAAGGTGATTCCGCAAGTGCTCCAGACCGAGCGCCTCAATCCCAGCCAGGTCCTGGACTACTACCTGAAGACACCCAGCGGCGCGCTGATTCCCGCCTCCACGGTGGCGAGCCTGCGGCACGAGGTCGTGCCGGAATCCATCAGCCGCTTCCAGCAGCTCAATTCCGCCACGATCTCCGGCGTGTACTCGCCCGCGGTATCCCAGGACGAAGTGCTGGCCTTTCTCCGCCAGGCGCTGCGGGAATCCGCGCCGCCGGGCTACCAGGTGGACTACGCGGGCGTCTCCCGCCAGTACGTCCAGGAATCCGGAGGCTTCGTGGTGACGATGTTCTTCGCCATCCTCATCGTGTTCCTGGCCCTGGCCGCGCAGTTCAACAGCTTCCGCGATCCCGTCATCATCCTGGTGTCGGTGCCCATGGCGCTCTTCGGCGCGCTGATCTTCATCCACATGGGTTTCGCGTCGCTGAACATCTACACGCAGGTGGGCCTGGTGACGCTCATGGGCCTCATCAGCAAGCACGGCATCCTCATCGTGCAGTTCGCCAACGAGCTGCAGCGCTCGGGCCGCACCAAGCCCCAGGCCATCGTGGAGGCGGCCTCCATCCGGTTGCGCCCCATCCTCATGACCACCGCCGCCATGGTGCTGGGCGTGGCCCCCCTGGTGATCGCCTCCGGCGCCGGCGCCGCGGGACGCCAGGCCATGGGCATCGTGATCTTCTTCGGCCTCTCCATCGGCACGTTCTTCACGCTCTTCGTAGTCCCCGCCTTCTACATGGCGCTCGGCGCCGACCACCATAAGGAACTGCTGCGGCAGGTAA
>JAJYMZ010000308.1 GCA_021786615.1 Acidobacteriota bacterium | reverse complement strand
GATGAAGGCGACACCTCGGGCTTCCTGCGCCTGGACTGGATTCAGAATCCATTCAGCCGCTGGACTGTCCGCGCGCTGGTTGGTCAGCAGAAAGACGAAAACGCGATTCCATGGGGTGGCCTCATCGCTAGGACCGCTGGGGGATCCCGGAGCACCCACGACCAGTCGTTCACCCTCGCGAACCAGTGGGTGGGTTCGCGATGGTTCAATGATCTCCGCTTGATGGTGTCTACCAGAGACAACCGCATTGACAGCCTGGATCCCAACCGAAGTGTTTATGTGGAAATTCTCGGCACCGCGAACTTTGGCACCCAGAGGCTGACCAACCAGCAGTCCCACGCGCGCTACCTCCAGCTGGCGGACACGCTGACCACCGTGCGCGGGAACCACACCTTGAAAGCTGGCATTGACCTGCTCCATTCGAGAAACGAGGCCAACGTGCCCCAGAATTTTTCAGGCGTGTATCGCTTCCAGGCCATCCCAGAGATCGGCATTTCCAGCTCCCTGATGGCGTTTGCGGCGCCCAACCCTTTCGGTGGGACTGGCATACCGGTGGCCTTCGTGCAGAGCTTCGGCAATGCCCGGGGAGCATCCGCGGCCAAGAGCGAGGCCCTATTCATCCAGGACGATTGGCAGTTGCATCCGGCCTTTCTCCTGAAGCTGGGTCTGCGCTTCGAGCGGGAAGTGCTGCCGCCTTTCCCGGACACGGCGGACTACGAGGCCCTCCAGCACCCGCCCTCCACGGTGGACCCCGTGCTGGGCCCCACCCAACTGCCCGCGGGCGTCTATGACTACCCGGCGAACTTCCGCATCCAGCGGGATTGGAGCGCCAGCCTGGTGCATCCTCGGCTCTCCTTCAGCTGGCAGGCGCGGCCGGCGGTGCGGGTCTTCGGGGGCGCGGGGCGCTTCGGCGGTCCCACGAACCTGGGGCTTGCCTACGGCGCGCTTGTCTTCAACGGCAGGGATGTGCAGACCGTGATCCGGACCCTGAGGGAGCCGGTGCTGACGGGCCCGCTGCCCTCCTGGGCCAACGCCGATGGCCTGGCCCAGGATCATCGCTACACCTCGCTGCCGCCGGGCCCCACCACCCTCGTGCTACCCGGGGCCGTGGCTTTTCCCACCATGTGGCAGGAGCATCTCGGGCTGGAATGGAATCCATTCCCGGAACATCAATTCGCTCTGGAACTGGTGCATTCCAGCGCCAAGGGTTTCATGAACGTGCGCGATGTGAACGCCTACCAGGTGTACTTCAATCCCGCCACCAGCCAGCCCGTGCTCCGCCGGCCGGATCTGCGCTACAGCACCCTCAATCGCGTGGATGGCAGCGGCCGCGCCGAGTATGACGGACAGAGTTTCGCCTGGACCTGGAAGCGGAGCGAGCGCTTCCTGGTGATCGCGAGCTACACCCATTCCCAGGCCAAGGACAACTTCACGGATTGGACTTCGGATTTCACGCCCCAGAACTCCTTCGATCCCTCCAGCGAATGGGGCCCGAGCCTGCAGAACCAGACCCACCGGCTTTCGGCCACCGCCGTTTGGGCCACGGGACATGGGGGCTCGCGGCTGCGCCGCGACTGGACCTTCAGCGGCATCCTGCACTGGGCCTCGGGGCGGCCTTATACGCAGCTGGTGGGTTCCGACCTCAATTTTGACGGCGACGGCACGTCGGACCGGCCCTCCGGGATCGGCCGCAATTCCGAGACGATGCCTTCCATCGCGACGGTGGATGTGAGGGCAGCGCGGACGGTGGCTGTTGGCGGATCAAAATTGGAACTGATGCTGGACGTCTTCAATCTCTTCAACCGATCGAATGTGGCCCAGGTGCAGAATGTCCTCTCCTCCGTCATGCCGCCCTACGGGACAGCCACGGGCTATGGCCCCAGGCGGCAATTGCAGTTCGGGGCGCGCTACCGGTTTTAGCGACCGTTTCGAAATGACCAGTGCTTTTCTGGTCAATTCGTTACGGTCGCTCCAGCTATCGGGCGCAGTGCCCCCTCCACGTATCGCACGCAGTGCGGGCTCCCACTCGCTCCGCTCGTGGACGCGGAGCCTCCCTGCTCACTGCGTTCGCAGAGCTGGAGCCTCTATGCCGGACGGAGGACGGCGTAGCGTCAGGCCAGTCCCGGCACGAACATGCGCACCGTGGCCTCGGGGTTGAGATAGCCTGCCTCCAGCAGGACCGCGGCAGCGGCGGCCTTGAGATCCTCTCCCTGGGCATTGCCCAGCAAATGCCCCCGCATCCAGCGCACCGTTTCAACATCGGTGGCCATGCCTTCCTGCCTCAGCGCGAGCTCCGCCTCCATCAGGTTGGTCATGGCATGGTCCAGGTGCCCTTCCACGGCCAAGGCCATTCCCTCGTTCTTCAACGCCTGGGCCTTCGCGTTGCTGGAGACCTCCCTCGATAGGGCCCGGATGTCCCGCCGCGCGGCCTTGAGCAGGCTCGCGCGATTCGCGGGTTCAGCGGCGGCAGTGGACAACAGGCAGCGGGCCCTCGTTTCAAGGCAGGCGATGCGCACGCCCTGGGAGCGCAACAGCAGGGAGCCCTTCAAAGCCGGCCACTGGGATTCAACAAGGTCCAGCGCAGCCCTGGGTTGGCCCTCGTAGAGCCGGACTTTGGCCTGGCCCACCATCCGGTAGAAATGCTGAGACAGGAAGCCGGTGGCTGGCCAGCCGTCCAGAGCCCTGGTCATTTCGCTTTCCGCCAGCTCAGGATCATCCTTGGCCACATGAAGGTTCCAGCCCAGGATCCGCAGGTTGGCCACCATCAGCACATCGCCGAGATCCTCCGCTTCTCCCAGCATTTCCGGGTAGCGATGGGCCGCCTGGTGGATCTGGCCCAGGACGATGCGGGCCATGAACTCGAAGAACTGCACCGTATGGATCTCGTAGGTGACACCGGTGCAGCTCTCCCTCAGGATGGCCTGGGCTTTTTCCAGCCATTCGAGGGAGGACCGCCCCTCTCCTGCCATCAGGGCCGCGATGCCCGCGCCCAGGTAGGCCCGCGCTTGGGGTTCCGGCTGGCCGAAACGCTCGGCCAAGGCCATGGTGGCGGCCTGGATCCGCTGGGTGGCGCCGAGGTTCCCGCTGCCGCTGTGGGCGGCCCTCAAGGCCAGCTCGTGGGCGAGGCCCCGCACCAGGCGGTAGGGCTCCCCCGCATCCAGGGCGAGGAGCAATTGCCTCGCCTGGAAATCCGCGGATCTGATGAAATCAAAAAGGCCGAGCCCCATGGTCACGGACCAGAGCGTGTCAATGCGGTCCAGCAGCCCTGCTGGGATTGCCTCGGCTTTCCGTTGGGTGAAGCTGAGGCCCCTTAATCCGAGGCGCAGGCGGTTGAAGAGCAGCGAAACCAGCGCGCCAGTGGGCGTTCTGGGGACCCGGACTCCGATGGAGGCCAGGACCTGATGAGTGGTCTCCAGGCCCTCCGCCAGATGGCCGCTGCGGAAGAATTCTTCGGCGGCCCGGCGGCGCCAGACGCGGTGGGCGGGGGAGTCCCCATGGGAGGCGGCATCCAGGTAGATCTTCGCCGCGATTGCGCCCCGGCCCGCATTCACGAGGCTCTTGGCCAACCGGATGCGCAAGTCCTGGAGCGATGGATCCGAGGGATCCCGCAAGGCGATGGCCTGCTGGTAGAGCGTCGCGGCCTGCTCGAAGGCCAACGCTTCAGCCGCGAGATCCGCAGCGCTGGAGGAATATTCCGCGGCCTTCCCGCGCTCACCGGCGGCGAGATAATGCTGCGCCAGGGCCTTGGGATCCCCGCCGGGACTCTGTTCCAGCGCCTCCGCCAGCCTGAGATGGCAGTGGGAAATGTCCGGGGGCTTGAGGCTCCGGAACACCACTTCTCCCACGCGGTCGTGGTAGAGCTCCAGGGTCCGGTGATGAGTCGTCCCCCGGGCCCGGGCCAGGTGCCCGGTCCTCAACGGCGCGAAAGGATCCATGCCCGCCGGGGTCACCTCCGCCGCGCGGCGCAGCACGGACCAGGGCAGGGGATAGCCCGCCACGGACAGGAATTCCAGGATCTGCCGCGATTTTTCTGGAAGGGCCGCCACACGGGTGAGCAGGAGCCGCTCCAGATCCGCGCCTCCATTGGCAGAGGGCGTTTCCAGTCCGCTCAGGTGGCGGGCCAATTCGCTGATGAATAGCGGGCTTCCACCGGCTTCGCTGGCGATATTCAGGGCCCGGTCCTGTTGATCGGTCTGTCCGGGCTCCATGAGCGAACAGGCCAGCTGGGCCGAGGCTTCGGCATCCAGAGGTTCGATGGGCAGTTCCAGGTGCCTCCCGGATTTCAAGATGGGCAGCAGTTCCGCCAGGGCGGGGCTGGTCTCGGCTTCTTCCCGCCGATAACAGGCCACCAGCAGAAAGGCCGGCCGGTCGGGCGCCCGCAGCAGTTCCCCCAGCAGCGCCGCGCTGTCCAGATCGCCCCATTGCAGATCATCAAGGGCCAGCACGACAGGGCGCTGGTCCGCCAGGCGGGAGAGCAGCGCCCGGAGGGCGCCAAAGGCCCGCTGGCGGGTCTCCAGGGAACCCAGGGTCTCGGTGCTTCGAGCCACGGCCCTGGCAATGGAGGGCACCTGCTGGAGCACTGGAAACAGTTTCACCAGCGCGCCGATGTGCCGCGGCAGCAGGGGCTCTGTTTCCACCGTGGGCATGAATCTCAGCACTTGGCTGAGGCCATCTATGAGGCTGTCCACCGCCTTGAAGGGCACCGATTCCTGCTCGAAACACCTTCCATACAGCAGCACCGCCCGCGGAAACTCCTCCTGCAGCGAACGGAGAAAGCGGCGCACCAGAAAACTTTTCCCGATACCCGAACTGCCAGGCAGCAGCGCCGTGCTTGGATCCTCGTGCAGGGTGGAATCGAAAGCCTGCCGCAGGGCCTCCATTTCTTTCTGGCGCCCCACTAATGGACGGTGTATGGCCTGGGCGCCGGATTCGCTCCATTCCCCGGTTTTGTGGGCTCCCACCTGGCCCAACCGCTCCAACAGCTCCTGCGCGCCCGGACGCAGGCGAGGGTTGCGGTTCAGCAGGGCCATGCAGAGCTCATCCAGATCCGCGGGCACGCCGGGGGCGAGGGTGGCGGGGCGGGGCGGGTCCATTTCCTGCTTGGCCTGAAGCATGGACAGGGGCGAACCGGTGAATGGCATGCGTCCGGTCAGGGATTCGTAGAGCATGACGCCCACGGAATACCAGTCGCTGGCCTCGGTGGCGCGTTGGCCGGCCACCTGTTCAGGCGCGATGTGAGAGGGCGTCCCCACGAGCTTGGGGGGCAGGCCCGAGGCCCAGGTCTCAATGGGGGAAAGGTCCAGCACGAGCCCGAAATCCAGGATCACCACGCGGCCGGCGGCAGTCACCAGCACGTTGCTGGATTTGAGATCGCGATGGAGTTTCCCGGCCGCATGAAGGGTGGAAACCCCTCGGACCAGCTGGCGGAGGGCCGTGCGAAGGCGGGCGGGATCGCGCAAGGCTTTAGGCTCCGGCGCATTCAGCTGGGGCTCGGCGGAACTGGGGTCCGCGAACATCGTGGACTCCTCCCCGGACCGGGGGCTGGAAACACTGTCCGAAAAATTGCTCCCCGCCTGGCCCTTCACATCCATCCCCGAGGTGCGGTCATTGCGGTCGCTGCCGAAGGACTGGCCGAGGGGAGCAACTTCATTGCGAGCCCAGGTGGAAAAGGGCTGGCCGTCAATCAGTTCCATGGTGAAGAAGGTGTGGTCCCCATCGCTGCCCAGCTCGAAGAGGCTCACTAGATTGGGGTGGGAGATATCCGCCAGGGTCCGGAATTCCTGTTTGAACTGATACAGGGCCTCGGCCCCCACGTTCGTGAGGGTCTTCAGCGCCACCAAGGCCTGGCGTTCCTGGTCGAAGGCTTCGAAGACCATGCCAAAAGAACCGGAACCGATGCTCCGGCGGACATGGATGCGCTCGGTCCCTGTGAATTCCCCCACGATCTCGTTCCCGCCGAATCAATGTTGATAGAGTATCCTGCCAATCAAAATTCCATTTGCGAGGTCTCGGATGAAGTTTGAAACCACCAGGGAACGTCTTGCCATTGCCGCCATGCTGGCACTGCTGTTCACCGGAGCGGCGCTCCAGGCGATCTTCGGAGCCGCGCTCGGTTCCAGGCCGCCGTTCATCCTCAGCAACCTCATCTTCAGCGCCCTGGCCCTGATCCACGCCTGGCACATGCTGGGCTGGCGCCGGGCCGTGACCTTCTTCGGCCTGGTCTTCGTCCTGGCCTGGAGCGCCGAGGCTCTGAGCATCGCCACCTGCCTGGCCACGTGCTACCACTACACCCCAGTGCTGGGGTGGCGCATCGGCCAGGTGCCGCTGTTCGTGCCCCTGGGCTGGTTCGCCATGATCTACAACAGCTACGTCATGGTGAATCTCGCCGCCGAGGGCCAGCCCGTCAGCACCAAGGGGAACGGCGTGTGGATGGCCTGGCTCTCGCTGCTCACTGCCTTCGTCATGGCCACCTGGGATCTCACCCTGGATCCCTACATGGTCATCAAGGAACACGCCTGGGTGTGGGAACAAGGGGGCATTTATTTTGGCATTCCAGCCGCCAACTATGTCTCGTGGGTGGAGGTCGTGTTCATCATCGCTGTGGTCTACCGGATGGTGGAGCGTGGCCTGCCTTTGCCGGCGAAGAAAATGTCGCCCTGGGTGGCGTCCATTCCCGTGGCGGGCTACGCCGCCGTGAGCCTTCCCGCGGTATTCATCGGCGTGCCGGACGCCACCCGGGTGCTGGCGCCCTTCACCGCCGGCGTGCCGATCCTGATGGCCGTGGCGCCGCTCCTGCAGATGGGGCGTTCCCACTTCCGGGAATCCGGTGCGTACCTTCAGCGATTGGTGGCGCCGGACCACGTGGTGAACGAACTCGGCTCGCGCATATTATTCATCCTGCTGGCCGCGGCATTTGTGGCGCACATCGGGATGAACGGGCTCCGCCTCGAACAGGGCGGCCGCCTCCCGTTCACCCAGATGACGGTCTTCTTCAGCGTTTTCGTGGTGATCCACGCCTGTTTCATGCTGGGATGGCGGCGCGCGCTGTGGTTCTTCGCCGCCACGGCTTCCATCGGCTTCATTTTCGAGTTCGTGGGCGTGAAAACCGGGCTCATCTTCGGGCACTACCACTACACCGACGTGCTGGGCTGGAAGCTCCTCGGCGCAGTGTCCTGGCCCATCCCGCTGGCCTATTTCATGGTGCTCTACCCCAGCACCCTGATGGCGAACCTCGCCATCCACGGCACCCCTGTGACGCGCAAGCTGCATTGGGGCTGGTCCGTGTTCGCGGCGCTCCTGGGGGCGCTCATCATGAGCGCCTGGGACCTCACCATGGACCCCTACATGTCCTTGCAGCAGAAGGCCTGGATATGGGATGACGGTGGGCGCTATTTTGGCATTCCTTTCCAGAATTTCTTGGGCTGGGTGCTCACCACGTTCACCGCGGGCCTGGCCTATCGCCTCATCGAGCATCGAATCCCGTTGAAGCCCATGGGCCACATGAGCAAGCTGGTGGTGATCGCGCCCATCCTCTGCTACGCGGTGCTGCCCATCGGCGATCTGGCCATGGGCTACCCCGAGGCCACGAAAGTCATCGCGCCCTTCTCCATGGGCATCGCCGTGATCGCGGCCCTGATGCGCATGGGCGAAC
>JAJYMZ010000058.1 GCA_021786615.1 Acidobacteriota bacterium | reverse complement strand
CGCAGCGGGTCTACCCCGTGGGCCGCCTGGACTTCAATTCCGAAGGGCTGCTGCTGCTCACCAATGACGGCGAGCTGGCGCAGATCCTCATGAAACCCGACCACGAAATCCCGAAAGTCTATTTAGTGAAGGTCCATCGCAATCCGAAACCGGAAACGCTTCAGGAAATGCGCGAAGGCTTCCGGCTCAGCGGCCGCAAGCTGAAGCCCTGCGGCATTGAAGTGGCCGAAAAAGCCGACAATCCCTGGCTCCGCGTGACCCTCACCGAAGGCAAGAACCAGCAGATCCGCAAGATGTTCGCCGCCGTGGGACACCCCGTATCCAAGCTGAAGCGCATCCAGTACGGCCCCCTCGTGGACCCGGCCCTGAAGCCCGGCGCCTGGCGGTTTCTCACCGGGCTGGAGATGAGGGCGCTGAAGAGTTTGTAGACAGGCCTCTCAAATCACTTCGCCGTCTTCCTCAGCATCTTCCTTCCCGGGCACGGGCTCTTTGGGAGCATCCACCACCAGCGGCGCTTCGCGCTTTTCGGCGCCCAGGCTCAAGGTCAGTGTGTACTTGCCGGGAAGGATGAAAGGGCGCCGGCCCGCGGGCAAACCTTTGATGGTGGCGGCGTCCACGAGAAGATCCCAGTCCACGCGATTGAGACCCGCAGTGGCACTGACTTTCCAGGTGCGAACGGCCTCCTTCTTTTCATTTGATAGTTGCAGTTCGATAGCGCCCGGCTTGGCGGCGCTGAACCAGAAGGATTGCCCTTTGATCTCGCCCCGCGGCCACCAAGTGGGTCGGTCGCGCTTCCAGTTTTTCTGGGCTTGGACTTTTTTCGGTTCGAACAAATGAATCGGTTCGGCCGCCACTTCTGCCGTGAATTTTTCCAGGGCTTCGATGGGCGCCACCCAGGCGCTGCGGCCGTGGGTGCCCACTACCAGATCGTGGGCCTTGGTCTGGATGGCCAGATCATGCACCGGGACGTTCGGCATGTCCTGCGCGAGGGCCTGCCAATGGCTCCCGGCATCCAGGCTGGCGTAGACTCCGAAGTCCGAACCTACGAACAGCAGATTCTTGTTGGCGGGATCTTCGCGGATCACATTCAGGTTTTCCTCGGGCAGATTGGCTTTGCTATCCGTCCAAGTGGCGCCGAAATCCACGGACTTGAACAGGTAGGCGGCGCTCTCGTCATTGCGCAGACCGCTGAGGGTCGCGTAGACCGTGCCTTCATCGAAGTGGCTGGGTTCCAGGCGCGTGATCCAGCGGCTCGATGGCAACCCTTTGGTGATCTCGCGCCAGGCGTACCCGCCGTCATGGCTCATCCAGGCGCGTCCGTCATCGGTTCCCGCATAGAGCAAACCGAAGCGCAGCGGACTTTCTGAGAGCGAAGTCACCGTGCCGAAGGGCACGTTGCCGATCTTGGGATTTGTGCTGAGATCGCCGCTGATCTCCTTCCAGGTGGCGCCGTGATCGAAGCTGCGCATGACGTGCTGGCTGCCGGTGTAGAGGATGTCAGCGCTGTGCGGGCTTAGCAGCAGCGGCGTCATCCAGTTGAAGCGGTAGGGCGCCTCTTTAAGTTGGTGGCGCGGCTGGATGGATTTGTGTTCACCGGCTTTGGCATTGATGCGGAACATGGAACCGAATTGGTATTCGGCGTAGATGGTGGCATTGTCGCGGGGGTCAACCTGCACGAAGCCGCCGTCGCCTCCGAGAATGTCGCGCCAGCCTTCGCTTTGCGCGCCGGGCCTCAACGGTTCCGAAGGTCCCATGCGCACGCTGTTGTCCTGCAGGCCGCCGTAGATCCGATAAGGCTCGGCGTTGTCGGTGGCAATGGTGTAGAACTGTCCCACGGGCAGATTCTTGATGCCGCGCCAGCTGCGGCCTCCGTTGGTGCTGACATCAAGGCCTCCATCGTGGCCGATCACGACGCGGTCCGGATCGGATGGATCCATCCATAGCGCGTGGAAATCCGCGTGGGCGGCGTATTCCGGCGTGCCGTTGGCGCCATGGAAGGTCTTCCCGCCATCCCGGCTTTCAATCATGGGCATGCCCAAAAGATAGACGTGGCGATCGTCCTTGGGATCCACGCGCACCTGGCCGAAGTAGTAGCCGTAGCTGTAGACCACATTGTCCAAACGGCCCGCGTGTGTTCGCTTCCAGGTGGCACCGCCGTTCTCGGAAACATAGAGTTCCGGGCCGACGATGTGCACATCGAAGAGCGCGCGCTCCGCGTCCGAGACGTAGGACAGCAGGTCCTTCACCTCGATCTTCCCGGCCTTGAGATAAGCCTTCACGCTTTCGGCGGTGATGTCCTTGTGGAAGCCGTTGTCCTTCAGGAATTCTTTGAGTTTCTTGTCATCGAGCTTCACCACTTCATCCTTGCTGAGCTTTTCGAGCTGCTTGATGGTGAGCTTTTCGGGATCTTCGAATGGATCCTTTTCGGAGTCAGGCCGGGCTGTCTGGTTATCCACGAAAGCATAGAGTTTCGCTGAATTCTGGCGGCTCATGGCCAGGCCGATACGCCCGATTCCATCTCCTCTTGGAAAGCCGCCCTCCAGCCGTTTCCAGGTGGCACCGGCATCCGTACTCTTGAAGATGCCGCTGTTCACGCCGCTCTCCAGAAAATCATAGGGCTTGCGATCCTTCTCCCAGAGCGCCGCATAGACGATCGCCGAGTTGGCTGGATCCACCACGAGGTCCACAGCCCCCGATCGGTTGGGCGCGGCCAGCACTTGTTTCCAGCTCTTGCCGCCATCTTCGGTCTTGAAGACACCCCGCTGGCCACCGCTGGTGTAGAGCGGTCCCTGCGCAGCCACGTAAACCACTTCTGGATTCTGCGGATCCACCTCGATGCGTGCGATGCGATGGCTGTTTTTCAAGCCCACATTTGCCCAGGTCTTGCCACCATCCGTACTCTTGAAAATTCCCGCGCCCCCGTAGGAACTGCGGCTGGCATTGGCTTCGCCGCTCCCGGCCCAGATGGTTTGCGGCTGTCCCGGCTCACCCCACTGCACGGCGATGGCGCCCAGCGCAAAGGCGCCTTCGTGGTCGAACAGCGAGGTCCAATCGGCGCCTTCATTCTTCGTATACCAGAGTCCACCGGTGGCAAAGGCCACGACCCACGCAGAGGGTTTTCGGTCGTCCGCGGCGAGCCCCACCACACGCCCGCCCTGCCCCAAGGGGCCGACGCTGCGGAACGGAATGGCCTTGAGGGTGCTCTCCGCGAGCAATTTATTCCGCTGCGCAAAGGCCCTTTCTCGGACATCAGGCGAAGGCGTGGCAGCCACCGGATGGAAGCGCGCGGCCTGTTCCGTCTTCGTCAGGGGCTTCTCGCCCGCAATTAAGGAAAAGGAAAGCACCGCCATATAAGTCAGCGATCCAGCGCGCATGAAAACCTCATGTAAAACTCGTAAGACGAGGCATCCAGCTTAGCGCAACCAAGTCCGGTGGCATGGGTGGAAAAGCCCAACCGCGAATAGCGCGAAATGACGCGGATATTCGCGCAATTCGCGGTTCCAATCTTTTCTGCTGAAACCCTGAAGATGATTACAGCGGCTCTTCCCTGAAGTTCAGCAAATGGCCGCTCTTTTTCGCCTTGGTCTTCAGGTAGCGCAGGTTGTGGGGGTTGCTGGCCTGCTGATGGGCCTCGCGCATGACCTCGATGCCGGCATCCTCCAGCGCCATGATTTTTTTGGGGTTGTTGGTCAGCAGGCGCACCTTGCGGATGCCGAAGAACCGCAGCATCTCGATGGCGGAGGTGTAAGTGCGAAGGTCATCCGCAAAACCCAGCAGGTGATTGGCCTCCACCGTGTCGTGGCCCTGCTCCTGCAGCGCGTAGGCCTTGAGCTTGTTCAGCAGCCCGATGCCACGGCCCTCCTGGCGCAAATAGAGCACCATGCCGCCATGCTCGCCAATGTAACGCAGGGCCGATTCCAGCTGCTGGCGGCAGTCGCATTTGAGGCTGCCCAGCACCTCGCCGGTCAAACACTCGCTGTGGATCCGGACGTTGATGCGCTTGCGGCTATCTATATCCCCAGCCACCACCGCCAAGTGCTCCTTGCCCGTGGCTTTTTCCAGGAATCCGTAGACCGTGAAGTGGCCGAAGAGCGAAGGTACGTCCGCCTTGGCGACAAAGGGCACCGATTCGGCCTCGAACTTCTGGATGAGGTCCAGTTTGGGGGCGTTGCTGCACTCTTTGGACATTATCTAACTCGCTTAGGGGGGAAGGAGGAGGGACCCTTCTTCCCTTTGATGCCGTGATTGTGGGATCGGGACAGATGTTTGAACATCTTTATTTTCTTTCTGAAATCTTGGGCAAATCATGATCCAGCTGGGCCAGTACCGCTGCTTCCACTCGCGCCTGCGCCGCCTGCAAGGGCCCATCCAGTTTGGCACCGGAGGCCAGACGGTGACCTCCACCGCCGAAGAGCTTGCAGACCGCATTCACATCCACCGCTTCTTTCGAGCGAAGTGAAAGTTTTATGCGTCCATCCTCCGTTTCATACAGCAGTCCCGCCACTTCCACCGTGGCCAGCCGCGTGGGCTGCTGCACCAATTCATCCAGGTCATCCTGGGTGGCGCCGCAGTCCCTCATATCCGCCAGACTGATGGCCATCAGGCCGAAGGCGCCGTTGAAGAGCAGGCTCATCCGCTCCAGGGCCCGGCCCCACACCTTCACTTTCGAGGGCGTGTCCTGCAGGTAGATCCGCTGGTAGCTGCGGGCCGGCTGCACGCCCTGTTCTATGAGCCCCGCGGCCAGGCGATGCACCTTGCCCGTGGAATTGGAGAATCTGAAATTGCCAGTGTCAGAAATCAGGGAAGCGTAAACCGCTTCGGCCATGGGCATGGGCAGCGGCAGGCCCATTCGGGGCGCCGCGAGATCATAGACCAGCTCGCCGCTGGCGGTGGCTGCGGGATCCGTGAATTCCTCGTCGAAGCCTTTGGGCGCATCCTTCAGGTGATGGTCCAGGCAGGCGCGGGGCGCCTTCGTGGTCTCGAAGAGTGGATACATCACGCCCAGGCGATGGGGCTCAGAGGCATCCACCAACAGCCAGGCATCCGGCCAGGCGGCCAGGTCCGCGTGGGGCCCGGTGGGATCGAAAACCTCGATCCAACATTCGGCATCCAGCCAGCGCAAGTTCCCTGGCACGGATGGCGACACCACGATCCGTGGCTCCTTGCCGAGAAAGCGCAAATAGTGCGCCAGCGCCAGGCAGGCGCCAATGCCGTCGCCATCCGGGTTTTCATGGGTGGTGAGGAGGATCCGCGCGTGCTGATCCAAAAAAGTTTGCAGGCGGTCTAGCATTACAGGCCTCAGATCTAAGGTTATCAGGCCGCCGGTCATAGCCTGTGGATGCTGGGTTATAGATCCCGAAAGTGCTACATTTTTGTTTGATGTCGATCATTTACCAGATTCTGGCTTTGAAATCCCAAGGTCGTGGCAAATTTTCTGCACAAGGTGACTATTAATTTCGTTGTGCCGTGGTACTGCGCTGCGGCTTCCAGAAGCAGCGTTGTGCCACCAAGAATGGCGAGCACCTTCTCGGAGCAATTCACAACCCTGGGCGCTGAGATGGCGAAGCAGATCGCGAAGTTTCATACGGCGATTGGCCGCTCTTCGAATTGACTGCCCGCCGCGAGTTTCGCTTCAGTCCGGTTGAGTTCAATAGCTTCGGCCAAGGTTATCCGAAGCGTTTCCATCAACTCATTCCTGGAAGCTTCCTGGCAATTCACGCCAGGTATTTCCTCGATCCAGCCGATCCAGGCATCTGCCTCTTGTTTGATGACCGCCGTGTATGTCTGGAGCATAATTGACACCTCTTCCAGGTTTAAGAGTATGGCAGAAGGCCGTTCCTCCACAGCGTGCCAGGGGGTTTGAGGCTTGATGCCAAGAGTTTCCGATGAACGATTTCCGATTGACGAAAGAATCGATGGCGATGCTGACGGCATCAGAACTCTCGACCCTCGACTCTTGACTCTTGACTCTTGTGCCAGGGCTTGGCACCCCGCACCCACAGCCGAGTGCCCACAGCCAATCCTTACAGATGTTCCCGCTTCGATTCCAAGCTCTTGGGTTTGAAGTTCTTCAGCTCTTCCACCACTTCGCCCAACATGGCGCGCTTGATGGCGTAGGGCAGGAAGGCGCTCTTGAAGCCCATGATGATGAGCTCCTTGATCTCTTCCAGGCTGAAGCCCAGCTGCTCGTGGATGGTGAGGAATTCCTTGCTCACGGTGGTGTTGGTCATCAGCCGGTTGTCGGTGTTCACGGTCACGCGAAGGCCCAGATCGTAGAAAAGCCGGATGGGGTGGTCCGCCATGCGCTTCACGGCCTTGGTCTGCACATTGGAGAGGGGGCAGCATTCCAGCGGGATGCGGTGGTCGTTGACGTAGTTCATCAGATCGCCATCCTCGATGAGCCGCACGCCATGGCCGATGCGGTGGGCACCGCACAGATGGATGGCCTGGTGGATGCTTTCGGGGCCATAGGCCTCGCCCGCGTGCAGCGTGCAGTTGATGTTGTTGGCCAGCACCCGCCCGAAGGCATCCTTGAATTTCTTGGCCGGGAAATTCTCCTCGGCCCCCGCCAGATCAAAGCCCACCACGCCCTTGTTCTTGAAGGCCACGGTGAGGTCCGCCATCTTGTTGCCCATCTCCGGGCTGATGTGCCGGATGCCGCAGATGATGACGCCGGTGCGGATGCCGTATTTCTTGGTGGCGAGCTTTAGACCCTCCAGAACGGCCTGGACGATGGTGTGCAGGGTCAAGCCCTTCTGCTGATGAAGGATCGGCGCATACCGCACCTCCATGTAGCGGACATTCTCCTTGGCCGCGTCTTCGGCCAGTTCAAAGGCGGTGCGGACCAGGGATTCGTAGGTCTGCATCACCGACAGGGTGACGTCGAAAGCCTTCAGGTATTCCACCAGGGACTTGCATTCCTCTCCGACTTCCACGAAGGGGCGGAGCTTGTCCACGCTGTCCGCGGGCAGCTTCACCTTCTGTTCCTCCGCCAATTCCAGGATAGTCGGGATGCGCAGCGACCCGTCCAGATGGACATGGAGGTCGGTCTTGGGAAGGCGTTGGATGTCTTGATAGGTGAGGGTTGCCATGGTCCAGGCTAGCGCCGGGAAGCCCAATAGACAAATGCACGCTCAGGCGTGGAGTTGGCTCACGCGATGGGCCAGGTCGAGGCCTTCGGTGCCCTTGGCCTGGCAGGCGCGGCAGATGCCGAATATCTGGAGGTTGTGGTGGAGGGGCTTGAATTTGAATTCCAGGCAGATGCTGTCCTGCATGGCTTCCAGATCGGGCTTGAAGAATTCGATGACCGTGTCGCAATTCAGGCAAATCAGGTGGTCATGATGCTCGTCGCCATGGACGGCTTCATAATGGGCGTGCTGATCGCCAAGGCTTTGCTTGCGCACCAGGCCGCATTGCACCAGCAGATCCAGGGTCCGGTAAACCGTGGCGCGGGAAATTTCATTGCCCTTCTGCCTCAAAGCCAGATGGAGGCTGTCGGCATCGAAGTGGTGTTTGGAAGCGAAGACCGCGTCCAGCAAGGCCTTGCGTTCATCGGTGCACTTGAGATCACGGCTCCGCAGGAAGGCCTCGAATCGAGCCTGTTCCTCTGGGTGAAGCTGTCTTCGCGGAGGCTGGGTTCTGGTCATAGGGGCTCCTGGAGGGCGGTACCAGTGTAGCCAGCAATTCGCGATCTGGTCCCTCGGGACTCGGGAGGGCGGTTGGGGCCCCCAGTGGATGAT
>JAJYMZ010000001.1 GCA_021786615.1 Acidobacteriota bacterium | reverse complement strand
GAATCAGTGAAGTGAAGGGTCAATACCTGGCTTCTGCCGCCGGATCACTTGGCTTTGTAGTCTTTGAGCCAGGCCAGGTCAACTTCCGCGGCCTTGTGCTTGGCTTTCTGCGCCATCAGGAACTTGCCAACTTCATTGAAGGGCTCTCCCTTGGAGGCGGCTTTGGGCATCTTGTCCACATGGCAGGACGCGCAGTTCTCGATGTAGGTGAAGCCGAGATCCTTGGCTTTCTTCACGAAAGGCATCTTGGCATTGGCTGGGCTGCCTACGGCGAGAATCGCGGCGGCGGCGAAGAGGATGAGGTGGGTGTGGCGCATGGATGCCTCGCGGAAAAGCTTGCCTGGAGAGGCAAGGGGGTTGGTTGCTAGTCGTGCCTTTGGCCAACTAGATTTCTACACCTGAAACGGGAGCAAGAGAAGGGCCATAGCTTTGGGCATTCGTCACAATCCGCCAACCTGCCCACAGCCCAAGCATTAGGAACATGAGGGGAGTGCTTCAGCTGCGGTTTGAATTCATGCGCCGCATGGTTTTCTGCACTCCCTGGTCCCATAACGTTGCGCATCTCCACGGCTACCCTGAGAATCAACTCATGGCACGCCCCCCCGTCCTCCCCGGCAAGCGCCCCGATTGGCTGAAGATCCGCGTTCCAGCTCCCGAGATCGTGGAGGAAGTCGCGGCCTTGATGCGCGGGAAAAGCCTGGTCACGGTTTGCGAGGAGGCGAGATGCCCCAACCTGAATGAATGCTGGGGTGTGCATCGCACCGCCACCTTCATGCTGATGGGCGATACCTGCACGCGGCATTGCGGATTCTGCAGCGTGGGCAAGGGAAAGCCCGGCGCCTTGGACCCTGGGGAACCCCAGCGTGTGGCCGAAGCCGTGGCCTCCCTTGCGCTGAAATTCGCAGTGGTGACTTCCGTGAACCGCGATGATCTCCCGGATGGTGGGGCGGCCCACTTCGCGGCGACTATTCGATGGATTCATTCGCTGAATGAAGGCTGCGGCGTAGAGGTCCTGATCCCGGATTTCCGTGGCGACGAGGACGCCTTGACGGTCGTATTGGCGGCCAGCCCCGAAGTACTCAACCACAACGTGGAAACCGTGCCACACCTGTACAAGCGGGTGCGCCCCGATGCGGACTATGGGCAATCCATGACGCTGCTCCGCCGGGCTGCAAACTACCGGAATGCATCGCACCTCGACCTGCGCACCAAGAGCGGCATCATGGTGGGGCTGGGTGAAACGCCCGAACAAGTGCTGGAATTAATGAAGGACTGGCGCGACGCCTGCGTGGACATCGCCACCCTGGGCCAGTACCTGCCCCCCACCGCCTCGCATCTTCCGCTCCAGCGCTACGTGGAACCCGCGGAATTCGACATGTACCGCCGCAAGGGCCAGGAAATGGGCTTCCAGCGCGTGGAAAGCGGGCCGCTGGTGCGCAGCAGCTACCACGCGAAGGAAAGCCTGGAACCCGTGACCGCTTGAATAAAAAGGCCCCGCCAAGCGGATGAATCAACTGGGCGGGGAGTTGCTTCTGCCCGTCTATTAAGCCTTGGGCGCCGGGGTGGCTTCCGCCTTCTTCATGCCTTCACAGGCTTTCTTGTCCTTGCAGGCCTTGCCGTCCTTGCAGGCTTTCTTGACCACCTTGTCCGCGCAGGCTTTGTCCTTGCAGTTCGCGGGATCGCATTTCTTCGTGTCAGCGGCGAAACCGGAAACCGCAAAGGCTGCGACCAGGGCAGCGAGCACAAGCTTCTTCATGAATCCTCCTTGGGCCTTGGGCCCTCATCCCATAGCATCCCAGGAATGGATCTGGTCTGTCCTGGAAAAACGGAAATTCCCCCTTTTCGTCTCCAATTCTGGAATCTTGAATGTCATGGATCATCCGGGCCGCAGCCTCGCAGTCATTCATCACCGCTTCAGCGATTGGGTTCCGGCCCTACAGGAGGCCGAGCCCCGCCTGGACATCCGGGGCGCCCATCCCCGTGAATGGGAATCCCTGGACCCGGATTGGCTGGCCGGAGCCGAAGGCCTCTTTTGCTGGCGCCTGCCGGATGGCCTGGTTGCAAGGATGCCCAACCTCGTTTGGGTGCAGAACAGCGGCGCAGGCGTGGATCATCTGGTGGCCAATCCCGAACTGCCTGGCGATATTCCCATCACGAGGGCCGACGGACGCTTCGGATTCTGGATGGCGCGCTATGTATGTGGCCACCTGCTCAGCGAGGCTCTTCTTCTGGATGAATGCGCCCTGGCGCAATCCAGGTCCACCTGGAATGCCAAGCTCATTCCTGAAGATCTCGGAGGTAAGATCGCGCTGGTGCTGGGTTTTGGCCGCATCGGACGGCAGATCGGCAGGGCCTTGCGAGAACTGGGAATGGATGTGCGGGGCGTGGTTCGAAGTGCAAGGGAGGATGAGGAATTCAAGCTGGGAACTTCAGCGGAATTGCCCCAATGGCTGCCTGCGGCGCGGTGCTTGGTGCTTGCGGTGCCTTCCACCGCTGAAACGCGCGGGAGTGTGGACTCGGGCTTGCTGCGATTCGGGAACTCCCACCTGACACTCCTCAACGTGGGCCGTGGCGATTTGATGCGCCTTGAGGATCTGCTGGCTGCACTGGACGCAGGCACGGTTGGCCGGGCCGTGCTGGATGTGTTCCCGGAGGAGCCCCTGCCCAAGGATTCCCCCTTGTGGCATCACCCGAAAATCACCGTCACGCCCCACCACAGCGGCCCCTCTACTCCCAAGGATTTGATACCAGATATCCTGGACAACCTGCGCCGCTTCGCCGAGGACCGCCCCATCGCGCGGGCCGTGGATCGCCAGAAAGGCTATTAGTATTCGTGAAATGGGAACCGGGAGCTGGCAAAGCATGATGCATAAATTCGTATATTATTCACTGGTGGCCACCATCAGCATTCCGCTGGCCTCCCAATCTTCACCCATCTTTCCCCAGCTCAGCCCGTCCGCCAACGTGTCCCAGACCATCGGCACCACCACCGTCGAAATCCGATATCACCGGCCCGCCGTGCGCGGAAGGCTGATTTTCGGTGGGCTCGTCCCCTACGGCCAGGTTTGGCGCACAGGCGCCAACGAGGCCACCACCATCCACTTCAGTGATCCGGTGCAGGTCAACGGGCAGAAGATCGCCGCGGGCACCTACGCCGTATTTTCCATCCCCAACCCGGACCACTGGACCGTGATCCTGAACCGGCGCGCCCGCCAGCAGGGCGCCTGGGAATATGACCCACGCGAGGATGTGCTGCGCCTGGACGTGAAACCCAAGGCGGTGCCCCATACGGAATGGCTCACCTATGAGATCTATCCCGCCAGCAGCGCCACGGCCTATGTGGACCTCTATTGGGAGAAGGTCCGAGTGAGCCTTCTAGTGGAAGTGGATGTAGATGAAATCGTCACCGCGAGAATGCGCAAGGCCATGCGGGAGCGGCCCAACGACTGGAAACTCCTCAGCGATGCCGCCCAATACTGCGCGGACCAGGAGATCCATATGGGCGAAGCCCTGGGCTGGGCTGAACGCTCCATCAAGCTGAACACCCAGCCCACCAACCTGGCGGTGAAAGCTCGCCTGATCAACCTCCATGGCGACAAGGCCCAGGCCGTGCAGATCATGGAAAAGGCCCTGGCCCTGGCCAGGGCCAGGAAACAAGGCGGAGCGGTCACCGGGCCTTTGGAACAGTTCCTACAGCAGTGGAAGAAGTGAGCTTGATATGTGTCCGGGGGGGGCCGCCCAGGATGTCTAAACCCCCTTACGATCCGCGCCCCAGATCAGCTTGTGCAATTGCATCTGGAAGCGCACGGGAATGGCGTCCTCCAGAATGGATTCCGCCAGCCAGGCCGGATCAAGATCACCATGCATAGGGCTGAATAAAATTGTATATTTATCCCAGACGTCGCGTTCGGCGCACCACGCTTTCGACCATTCGTAATCGGCCTGGTCTGTGATCACGAATTTCAATTCGTCCTGCCCGGGCACCATGTGATCCAGATTGGATTCCAGCCAGCGATGACCTTCGCCGCTGCCCGGAGTCTTGCGATCCACGATCTTGATGACCTCGCGGGGAACAGGCGCGAGATCGTGGCTGCCGGCGGTTTCCAGCGCCACTTCGGCCCCCAGTGACTGGAAGGCTCTCAGCAGTTCCGGCGTGCCTGGAACAGACAGCGGTTCGCCACCGGTCAGTTCCACGAAAGGCGCATCCGGGCCCTTCCGGCCTGGACCGAGGCGCTGGCGTACGTCCGCGACGATTTCTTTCAGCTCCATGAAGCGGCCGTCAAAAAAGGCGTACTCCGTATCACAGTAGACGCAGCGCAAGGGACAGCCCGTCAGGCGCACGAAGACGCAAACCCGCCCGGCGCGGGTGCCTTCACCTTGGATGCTCTTGAATATTTCGTTGACCTTGAATCGCATGTGGGTTTTTTCAGGATTGCCAATCATCAGCCGGACCGCCCCCAACGACGCCCGCCATCCAGTGTGAGGATCTCGCCGGTCAGGTAGGGGCTTTCACTGGCGAATCGCAGGGCGCGGGCCAGATCCTCGGGGCTTCCGCTGCGCTTAAGCAGATCCAGGGAGGCCAGCCATTGGGAATCGCTGGCCTCATCCGGAAGCACGGTCCCGATGGCGTGACCCACGACGCGAAGCCGCGGTGCCAGCAGCTGCGCCAAGCCTGGGACCAGCGACGCCAAGCCTGCTTTCGATGCGCTGTAGGGCAGTCTTTTCAAGAAAGGACGATGGATGCAAGTGTCGAGCAGGAACTGCAGGCAGCTGCCGTCGGCCAGCCGTGGCGCCAGGCCTTGGGCACAGAGCATCGGGAAGCCCATATTGACGCGCCAGAGAGTTTCCAGTTCCACCATGGTCCAGGTTCCAAAGGGCTGTTCAGGAAATACCCCCGCCACCATCACAGCCCCGGCGAGTTGGATTCCCTCCCTTTCAAGCCTTCCAAGGTCTGCCATCATCTGAGGACCGATCTCCGGATCCATGGCATTCCACTGACAGGTCCGAAGGGAGGTGCGCTCCGTAAGGTTCTTCAACCACTCACCTTCAGGTCCTTCAGAACCCGTCAATACCAAGGCATGGTCCTGTGCAAGTTCTTCGGCCAAGGCCCTTCCCAAGCGCCGCATCCCTCCCACCAGGATCCACCAAGGCTTTTCTCCAGGCATTCCGTGTCCCCTTCCCTGCAGCGCATCAAGTTCCGGCTGATCCTTACCAGTCTACTGGGCCTGCTGGTCTGTCTGGGCTCCTTCACTTTGTTCCAGTGGGTGTACGCCTACTCCGACGATCAGTGCTCATGGATGGTGGAAGGAAACCAGGTCGTCATCCGGGAGATCCTTCCCAATGGCGTGGCCGAGGAAGCTGGACTGCTGGAGGGCGATGTCCTGAAGGCCATCAGCGGCCGCAAGGTCACTCCCAAGAACCTGCTCGAGGCGCAAAACCGCATCAACCAGGAAGGCGAAGGCCGCATCCTGGTGTACACCTTGGAGCGGGAAGGGCGCACCCTTCAGCAACCCGTCCGGCTGGTGAAGCCCTTCAGCCTCGCCAGTCTGTTCTTGGTGATTTCAGCCCTGGTGGCTTGGGCCCTCGGCCTGCTGGTGGTGGTGTCATCGCCTCAGCGCAAGGTGGCGCGGCACTTCTTCTACATGGGCGTGCTCACCCTGCTGGTGCCCATGGTGGTGCGGCCCTTCCTGGGCACGCTTCCGCCTTGGCTGGGTTCGGCAAGGGCCGTGTTCGGGAGCCTCGCGGTGGGGTTGCTGCCTCCCATGTGGTTCCATTTCTTCCTGCGCTTCCCCCATCCCTTTCCCTTGAGAAAAAACAGGCGCTTCCTCCAGGGGCTTTACCTCGTCTTCGGTCTGGTAGGGTTTTATAATCTCATTTTCGGCCTGTTGCTGGCCTTCAGGGACTACTTCAAGGCCACGGTGGATCCAAAGCAGTTCGATGCCGTGGTTGGAGCCATCACGGTCCTCCTCGGCCCCAAAGTTCAGCTGCCGCTCATGGGCCTGATCTTCGCCGCGGCCTTCTCCGGAGCCATCTGCTTCTGGCGAGGGGCTTGGAGACTTCCGGCTTCAAGGCGCCGCGCCCTCCTCCCGGCGCTCATTCTCACCTCGGCGGTGCTGCTGGATTTCGTGGCGCTGCTGGCGTTGAGTTTCAAGTTCAACAACAGTCTCATCTTCCGCCGGGAAGCCTGGGTCTTCTATTCGCCGTTGCCCATGCTGCCGCTGGCTTTCGCCTACGCCATCGTGCGGCATGGATTCCTGGATGTGCGGCGCGCGATTCTGCGCTGGCTGGCCTATTTCTTACTTCTCGGCACCGTCCTGGTGGCCTATCTCGGCGGCCTAGCCTGGCTCTTCGCCGAAGGCTTGACGGCGGTACCGCCCGCCTGGATTGGCGCTTTGCTGGGGCTCTCGGCCCTGCCGGTGGGATGGGTTCTCCGGAGCATGCTGAAAGCCATCAAGAAGGGCTTCCGGAGGGATCTCTCCACGGCTCGGGACATCATCCTGGGCCAACTCCGCGAGACGAAAAAGCGCTTTTCCGAGCAAGCCCTGCTGGCTTCCCTGGAGGCCACCCTGCGGGAGGCCTTCCGCCCCCACGTACTGCTCCTGCTGCCTTTCGATCAAGCCACGCTCCAACTACCGGCCATCGAAAAGGATGGACTCCATCATCCCGCACGAGGCTTTGAAATCCCGGCGTCCCTCTTGCGGCATGCCTTGGAAAACCGCGAGCTGGTGATCGGCCTGGGCAGTGACGAAGCGGATTGGATTTCCGGCCAGGATGCTGATATGCGAGCCCACATTGATGCCCTGGAACTACAGGTACTGGTGCTGATCATGGTGGGTGAGGCGCCTCATACGGCCCTGCTGCTGGGAGGAAAATATTCGGAGCTGAACTATGGCCGGGATGATCGCGAACTGCTGCGCGAGGTGGCCATCCAGGCCGGCATCGTGCTGGATACGGCGGTGCTGCACCAAAGGCTGCTGGACCAGGGCCGCATGGAGCAGGAACTGGCCTCCGCCCGGCGCATCCAGGAAGGCCTCATCACCACCACGCCGCCAGAAACACCGGGGTTCCACCTGGCCCTGCGGCTGGATCCCGCCCAGGAAACCGGTGGGGATCTGCTCTGGGTGAAACGCCGGCGCTGTGCCTTGGAGGAAAAATGCTCCTGGCTCGCGGCGGTGGGCGACGTGAGCGGAAAAGGCTTGGCGGGCGCGCTCTACATGAGCCAGTCCATCGCGTTGCTGGAATTCTCCTCCGAGCGGGAGGACCAGGACCTGGAAACGATCCTGCCTTCCCTGGATCACACCCTCCGCACCTTGATGAGCCAGCGGGATTTCCTGACCCTTTGCCTGTTGGAGTGGGACGAGGACGGAAACTACCGCCTCGCCCGGGCAGGCCATCCCCCCGCCCTGCTGCTGAAGGGCTCCCAGCCCCATGAGATTCTCGAATTGAATCCCCATGGGCGGGGCTTGGGCCTGCGTCCAGCGGGCCCTGGCGATTGGGAGGTCTTGGAAGGTGAACTTGCGCCCAAAGAGTGGCTGGTGCTCTACAGCGACGGTCTCACCGAAGCCATGAACAGCCATGGCGAGCAGTACGGAGTGGAGCGCCTCCGCACCCAGCTGCAACGGTTCTGGGGCACGGGCAGCCAGCGAGCCGCTTGTGAGGCGGTATTCCAGGATGTGGCGAAATTCGAGACGCAGAACCGCGATGATCGTACGCTATTGATTCTGGGAAGGGACGCCACATGAACGAGTCACCACACCCCCGGCAGCCCGACACGAACGAGGGGGGACCGCCC